>JAQBPH010000439.1:0-14531 GCA_028287625.1 Chloroflexota bacterium
GACCTGATCGAGCTGATGAGGACATCGCAGGACTGGTGGCCGGCCGACTACGGCCACTACGGGCCGCTCTTCATCCGGATGAGTTGGCATGCCGCCGGCACGTACCGCATCGCCGATGGACGGGGCGGTGGCGGCAGCGGCGCTCAGCGCTTTGCCCCCCTGAACAGTTGGCCCGACAACGCAAGCCTCGACAAGGCGCGCCGGTTGCTCTGGCCGGTCAAGCAGAAGTACGGCCGGAAGCTCTCCTGGGCCGACCTGATGATCTTCGCCGGCAACTGTGCCCTGGAGTCGATGGGGTTCACGACGTTCGGCTTCGGCGGCGGGCGAGCGGACATCTGGGAGCCCGACGAGGTCATCTGGGGCCCCGAGGACACGTGGCTCGGAGATGAGCGCTACAGCGGCGACAGGGAGCTCTCCGGTCCTCTCGGCGCCGTGCAGATGGGCCTGATCTACGTGAATCCGGAGGGGCCCAACGGCAACCCGGATCCGCTCGCCGCTGCCAGGGACATTCGAGAGACCTTCGGTCGCATGGCGATGAACGACGAGGAGACGCTTGCGCTCATCGTCGGCGGCCACACCTTTGGCAAGTGCCACGGTGCGGTCGGTTCGGAGTGCGTCGGTCCGGAGCCCGAGGCCGCCCCCCTCGAGCAGCAGGGCCTCGGCTGGAAGATCACCTGCGGCGCCGGCAAGGGCGCCGACACGATCACCAGCGGGCTGGAGGGCGCCTGGACCAACGAGCCGACGACGTGGGACAACGGGTACCTCGACAACCTGTTCAGGTACGACTGGGAGCTGACGGCGAGCCCCGCCGGTGCCAAGCAGTGGACCCCCAAGGATGCCTCGGCTCAGGGCACTGTGCCCGATGCTCATAATCCGTCGAAGCGGGTCGCCCCGATGATGCTGACGACGGACCTCGCCCTGAAGGTGGATCCGATCTACGCGCCGATCGCGAAGCGTTTCCACGAGAACCCGGATCAGCTCGCGGAGGCGTTCGCCAAGGCGTGGTTCAAGCTGACCCACCGCGACATGGGACCCATCTCGCGCTACGTCGGCCCGTTGGTTCCCTCGGAGCCGCAGATCTGGCAGGACCCCGTCCCCGCGGTCGATCATGAGCTGATCGGCGACGAGGATATCGCTGCCCTCAAGGGCAAGCTCCTCGCATCGGGACTGTCCGTCCCCCAGCTGGTCTCCACCGCCTGGGCGTCGGCGGCAAGCTTCCGCGGCACCGACAAGCGTGGCGGGGCCAACGGGGCGCGGATTCGCCTGGCGCCGCAGAGGGACTGGGACGTCAACAACCCGGCCGAGCTGGCCGCGGTGTTGCCGGCCCTCGAGCAGATCCAGCAGGACTTCAACCTCTCACAGTCCGGCGGAATGAAGGTCTCGCTCGCTGACCTGATCGTTCTGGGCGGGTGCGCCGCCGTCGAGCAGGCGGCGAAGAACGCCGGGCACGACATCACGGTCCCGTTCGTGCCGGGGCGCACGGACGCCGTGCAGGAGCAGACCGACGTGGAGTCGTTCGCCGTGCTCGAACCGGCCGCAGATGGGTTCCGCAGCTACCTCCGAGCCGGAGAGAGGTTGCCGGCGGAGACCCTGCTGCTGGACCGGGCCAACCTGTTGACGCTGACCGCACCGGAGATGACGGTTCTCATCGGCGGCATGCGGGCCCTGAACGCCAACTTCGGGCAATCCCAACATGGGGTCTTCACCGACCGGCCCGGGACGCTGACCAACGACTTCTTCGTGAACCTGCTCGACATGAGCACGGAGTGGAAGCCATCCGCCTCGTCTGAGAACGTGTTCGAGGGTCGCGATCGCGCGACGGGCGAGATCAAGTGGACCGGCACCGCCGCCGACCTCGTCTTCGGTTCGAACTCCCAGCTCCGGGCCATCTCGGAGGTCTACGCATGTGACGACTCGAAGGAGAAGTTCGTGCGTGACTTCGTGGCTGCGTGGGACAAGGTCATGAACCTCGATCGCTTCGACCTCGCCTGATCGACGTTCCCGGTTTGGTGACCGGTTCGACGTGAACCGGTCACCCAACCACCACTCCACAGAGGTCCTCGACCACGCTGCGATTCACCTCCTGCAGCAGCAGGAGGTCCGGTTGGGGGTCGAGAGCCCTGAGGTCGGCGGCCTCGCGAGCCGCCGCGGCGCCAACGCGATACTGGAGGTTCCAGCTCACGACGCGCACGGGAATCCCAGCGCCGTTCAGACGGCCGGTCCCTGCGGCGTGGGCGGTATGCATTCCCTTGGTGGGTCATCGCAGCCACCCCAAGTCGCTGAGTGCCGTGGTGGCGGCCACGTCACCCGCAGACCTGCGAACGCTCCCGCCGCGCCAGCGCCGACAGACACGGGTTCGGCCATCACAGCAAGGGCCACCCGTCAAATAACGTTGACGATGGGTCTGGGTGGTGAGACGGTGTAGTTCCACTCGCCGTGAAAGGCGGCGGCGGCCGCGTCCCGCGAACCGCGACGTCACGCCAACCATCAAGCGCCAACCGGCTGAGAAGACCAGCCTGCCACCGAGTCGGACGCCGCCCGGCGGCCCGGCGTGACTCAGGAGCCATCATGATCGACAGATCAACTCTCCTTCGTGGTTCAACAATCGCCGCTATCCTCTTGTCCGGCGGATCCCCTCCAGCGTTCGCGGCGCCCGTGAAGAGCCCCGTGAAGAACATCGTGCTCGTCCACGGGGCATGGGTGGATGCTTCAGGCTGGAAGCCGGTCTACGAAATCCTCACCGAGGACGGCTACAACGTGACCATGGTCGAAGAACCGCTCACGTCGCTTCAGGACGACGTCGTCGCGACAGAGCGGATCCTCGACCTTCAGAAAGGCCCTTGCATCCTTGTCGCTCACAGCTACGGCGGTTCGATCATCACAGAGGTCGGCAGCCACCCGAATGTCGCCGGCCTCGTCTACGTCGCTGCGCACGCTCCCGATGTCGGGGAGGACGAAGGCGCCCTGGGAAAGGGCATGCCCAGCGCCACACAGAAGCAAGAGGGAGCGATCGAGCAGACCGCCGACGGCTTCACCTTCCTCGACCCCGCAGACTTCTACAAGGACTTCGCCGCCGATCTGCCGCGCGAGCAAGCGGAATTCGAGTCGCGATCTCAGATCCTGACGGCAGCCAAGGTCTTCACCACGCCGATGACCGCAGCCGCCTGGAAGACGAAGCCGAGCTGGGCGATTGTCGCCGGGGCGGACAAGATCATCAATCCCGAGCTTGAGAGGTGGTACTACGTGCGCGCCCACAGCCACACGATCGAACTCGAGGGTGCGAGCCATTCCGTCTACGAATCGCGTCCGAAGGAGGTCGCGGCCGTCATCGAGGACGCCGCCCAGCACGCGTCGCCCTGACCGTCGTTCGGCCTCAAGACTGAGCACCTGCTGGAGACATGAGATGCTCTTCTACCAGTTCACCGACCAGTTCACCATTCCGGCTGGCGGTCCGAGCGCGCGGCACAACGCCGAGATCGCCGCCGCAGCGATGAGGTGAAGCGCAGGCTGCTGCTCGGTCTCGCCGAGGAGTGGAGCTCTGTGACCGGCGAGCCGGTCGACGGGTTCGCCCTGTTCATCCACGAGGTGCCCGGATACCAGGTCATGGAGAGGGGCGTCCTTCCTCACGAGGCCTCGGAGGACAGCACGACCGTCGAGGGCTGAAATCGAAGGGTCGAGCCGGCCTGCAGATCCGCCTCGCAACGTATCAGGTTCGACCGCCACGGTGTCAGTCGACCGCCGTCCTCGGTGATGGATTCAATCCTCAAGCACGATCGGACTCGGAAGCGGACTCCTTCGGGGTATGGGTTCGCAGGAACTGGCGGACGGCCTCGACGGCCTGCTCAACATGTTCAGCACTATCCCTCCACGGCTCGAGCACTTCGCCCCGAGGGGCCAGCGCGGCGATCTCTCGTCCCGTGGCCGCGGGGTGATAGTCGTCCGCGCCAGGCAGCACCAGCATCGGTGTGGGACAGGACCGGACGAAGTCTTTTCCCACACTGATCACGAAATCGCCATCCCACATCCGAGTCCCGAACTCCACCACCGTCTCAGCGTCAATGTCGGGCCGCTCAGCAGCCAAGTGGGCGCCCCACGCGCGCCACATCGCCTCGAAGAGCGGACCATTGTCATTCACGATCCCGATCGGTTGCTCGAGCACCGCGGCGGCCACCCGGGCCGGGGCTCGTTCGATCAGCTTCAAGATGAAGGAACCACCGATGCAACAACCCATGACGTGGAATGCGCCGACGCCCAGATGATCGAGCAGCGCCAACTGGTCGCTCGCAAACGATCCCCACGGGTCTGCGACGTCGAGCGGCCCGGTCGACCGGCCGGCGTTGCGCTGGTCCATGGCGATGAGCCGGAAGTCCTCGCCGTAGAGGGCCAGCGGGTTGATCGCCGCACTCGCCCACATCTCCACGGTCGAGTTCATGGCACCGGGGGCGATCAGCAACAGCGGAAACCCTCGGCCATACTCCTCGTAGTAGATCGATGTCTCTCCGTCATCGAATCGCGGCATCCTCAGACCTCCCGAACTGACCGTGAGCTCGCCTCGGGTGGCAACAGCCACCAGCTGACGGGCGCCGAACCGCAGGATGAATCAAACGTCTACAGGGTCGCCGCTGTCCATGGCTTTGCAGCCAGTGCCCGGTGAGCTCTCGGCGGGCGCCTCGGCCATGTCGGCCCCGATGTGGGCGTGTCCATCGATACCCCAACCACCGTCAAGCCAGCGGTGTTTCGAAGTCGAGGACGAGGCGGCCGCGGACGCCGCCTGCGGCGAGCCGTTGGTGTGCGCGGGCGGCGTCGCGCGCCGGCATGACGTCGGCGACGCGCAGGCTGAGGGTGCCGTCCTCGGCGAGGGCCCGCAGCCCGTCGAGCAATGCGGTGTCGGTGAAGGAGTCGAAAGCCGACACCGGGTGGACGCTGATACCGCGCTCGCCGGGACCGCTCCAGCCCTTGACGGTGACCAGGGTGCCGCCGTCGGCGATGGCCGCAAGGGCGGCGGCGGCGAGGTTGGCGCCGTCGATCACTCCTGGCACACCGCCGGGCACCAGGCCACGGATGCGGTCTGTCACGCCGTCGCCCCGGGCCACGACCTCGTCGGCGCCCAGGGCGCGCACGACATCGTGGTCCTCGGCTGAGGCGTCGGCGATCACGGTCAGTCCCCGGGCCCTGGCCAGCTGGATGGCATAACCGCCAAGAACGCCTGCGGCGCCGGTGACGGCGAGGGACTGTCCCGCGTCGAGGTGCAGCGCATCCAGGGCGAGGTGGGCGGTGAGCGCGTTGAGCAGCAGGGTTGACGCCTCGCTGTGCGTCGTGTCCTTCGGTGCGTGGACCACGGACCTCTCGTCGACGACGATCTGTTCGGCGTAGGCGCCGCCTCGCGGGCCCATCGGGATGACCAGCGCGATCACGCGGTCGCCGGCCGCCAGGCGCCCGTCGGTGTCGGGACCGAGCTCGTCGATGACGCCGGCGAGGTCGACGCCGGGAACGTAGGGCGGCGTGCGGCCGGCGAGCTGGCTGGCACGGCCGCCGGCTCGGAAGGTGGCGTCGGTCGGGTTCACCGCGACCGCGTGGACCCGGACCCGGATCTCACCGGGACCGGGTTCGGGGGTGGGCAGGTCGACGACGTGGAGGACGTCGGGGCCGCCGAATTCGGTGAGGCCGATCGCCTTCACGGCCGCTGTACAGCCGTATACGCCAGCTTGGTGAGTTGTTCGAACTCTCCGTCGGTGAGCACCACCTCTGCCCCACGCAGGTTCTCCTCGAGGTGTGCGACCGACGTCGTTCCCGGAATCGGCAGCATCGCGGCCGAGCGCTTCAACAGCCAGGCGAGGGCAAGCTGCGACGGCGACGCATCACGCCTCTTCGCAAGCTCATCGAGCACGCCGCCCTCGGCGGCAAGGGCCCCGGTCGCGAGCGGCCACCAGGGAATGAAGGCGATGTTGTGCTCCGTCGCGTGGTCGAGCAGCGGCTCGGCGGTACGGTCCGCAAGGTTGAACAGATTCTGAACCGAGACGATCGTCGCGATCTCTCCGGCGGCGACGAGGTCGGCGACACTCACCTCGCTGATGCCGATGTGGCGGATCTTGCCCTCATCCTGCAGGAGCTTGAGCTCGCCGATCTGGTCCTCGAGCGGGACCTGCGGGTCGATGCGGTGCAGTTGGAGCAGATCGATGCGTTGGAGCCCCATGTTGCGAAGGCTCATCTCGACCTGCTGACGAAGGTACTCCGGCCGGCCGACCGGACGCCAGACATCGGGCCGGGACGTGTCAGACCGGCCTTCGTGGCGATGACGAGGTCGTCCGGATAGGGCGCGAGCGCCCTGTGGATGAGCTGCTCCGCCACCGCGGGACCGTAGGCGTCCGCGGTGTCGATGAAGTTCACGCCGAGTTCGACGGCACGACGCAGCACCCGCACCGCCTCATCCGGGTCCTTCGGGTCGCCCCAGTAGCCGGGACCTGTCAGCTGTATCGTGCCGTAGCCGAGCCGGTTGATGGTGAGATCGCCGCCGAGGTCAAACGTTCCCGCGGCCTTCGCGGGCAGACGGGTGGGGGTGGTTGGCACCAGGATTCTCCAATGTGGGAACGAACGAGGGGGTCACTGGCTGGTCGTGAGCACCGGCATCACCCGACGAGCACGGCGCGCGCCGCGGTGATGAATGCCTCCAGCTCGCGGGTGATGTCCGGCCCGGTCGGCTGGTAGACGATCTCCGTGATGCCCTGCTCGGCGATCGCGGCGAGGCGCTCGGTGACGTGTGCCGCCGATCCGGTCAGTGTGGTGGTCGGGATCGCCGCCCAGCTCCCCGCAGCCCAGGCGGCCTCATCAGCGCGGTTGAGCCCGGCCAGGTGCTGGTCGTGGACCGCGAGATGCCGTTCCCGCTCAGGGGTCTGGTTGACGATGTCCAGCCACACCTGGCCGGCGGGCAGCCGCGTGACATCTCCGCCGAATTCGTATGTGGCGTGGTATGCGAGTGCGTTTCCCGGGCCCGCAGCGGCGCGTACCCGGGGCGAGTCCAGCTCTTCACTCTCGTCCAGGACCGTGCCGTGCACTCCGAGAGCGGCCCAGGTGAAGTATCTGGCGAACTCCGTCTCGCCGTTGACGGTGAACAGCCCATCGCCCAGTTCCCTCGCCACGGCAAGGCCCTTGGGGCCCAGGGCCGAGATGAGGACGGGGATGGCGATGGGTCGAGACGGTGCGTGGCCGGCGCGATGAAGCATGCGCATGCGGCCGCCATCCCAGTCGACGGTCTGGCCCTGCAACAGGCCTCGGAAGGTGTGGACATAGTCGCGCAGATACGACCAGGTGCTCGGCCTGGCGCCCATCGCCCGGCTGCCGGCGAACCCGGTCCCGAAGGCGACCGCAACTCGACCCGGCGCCAGGGCTGAGAGCGTCGCCGCGCCCGAGGCGGTGACCATTGGATGACGCAGAGTGGGGACGAGCACGCCTGGTCCGAGCCCGATGCTCTCCGTGCGCTCGGCGGCCAGCGCCAGCATCATCCACACGTCCGGGCTGTGCGCCGGGGTGTCCTGCAGCCAGGCCCGGTCGTAGCCCAGGCGCTCGGACACGGCGATGTGCTCTGGGGAATCGAGAGAGGTCTGAAACTGGCTCGAGATCTGCATTGTCACTCCCCTGACTCGCAAGGCCCGATCAGACGGCGGTGCGGCCCCCGTCGGCGGCGATCACGGCGCCGGTCACGTAGCTGGCCCTGGGTGAGGCGAGGAAGGCGATCACCTCGCCGATCTCGGAGGGTTGGGCCGCCCGGGCGAGGATGGTGGTGGCGCCGAGGGCTTCGATGCGGTCGGGGGCGGCGCCACCGGTGACAACCGGTCCGGGGGCGATGGCGTTCACCCGGACGCCGGCGGGGCTGAACTCAGCCGCCCATGAGCGGGTCATCGACGCCAGCGTGGATTTGGTGGCGCCGTATGCGGCACTGCCGGCGAGGCCGATCTGGCCGGCCATGCTGCTCATGTTGACGATGCTCCCGCTGCCCCGGGCGGCCATCTTGGGGGCCAGGGCGGCGACGAGGAAGTACGGCGCCCGGACGTTGGCCGCGAAGAGCCGATCGAAGGTCGCCACGTCGAGCGTCGCCGTCGGCCCGAACCAGGAGAACCCGGCGTTGTTGACCAGGACGTCGACAGCGCCGACCTGTTCGATGAGGTCGTCGAGCTGGGCGGGGTCGCTGAGGTCAGCGGCGACGAAGCGCGCCCTGCCGCCCTCCGTGGTGATGGCGTCGACCACCGCTTCGCCGCGGGCGGCGTCCCGTCCGTGCACGATGACCTCCGCGCCCCGGCGTCCGAGCTCCTCGGCGACCGCCCTGCCGATACCGGAGGTGGCACCGGTGACCAGGGCGCTCAGGCCCTCGAGCTCTCGTTGTCCGCTCATGTTCCGTGTCACTCCTCTGTCACCGGCTGCCGCCGGCGAGGTAGCAGCCGTTGACCCATGCGGCGACGATCGCCCCGTACTGGTCCGGCGCCTCCTCCCAGACGAAGTGGCCGGTGTCGAGCACGTCGAGTCGGCTGTTGGGCAGTCGGGCGTCGAGGTACTCGGCGTTGGCGAGCGGGACCAGTGGATCCCAGCGGCCGGTGATGATCTGCACCGGGGTGAAGATCTGGGGGAGCAGGTCGGCCAGGAGGCGGAGCTGCTCGGGGTAGCTGCGGACGTACCGGGCGGCCTCGGCGAAGCGGTCGCCCATGTTCGACTCGACGTAGTCGTCGACCACGTCGGCGGCTGGAGCGGCCGAGCCCATGGCTGACACGGCACCTTGCACCAGCTCCCGGGGGTCCAGCGATCGGAACGCGTCGATGTCGGGCGCGTCGATGAGGTCCTTCAGGGTTCCCGAGACCTCCAACGGGAACGCGCTGGCGC
The DNA here is from genome assembly GCA_028287625.1 of Chloroflexota bacterium. Lineage (GTDB taxonomy): Bacteria > Chloroflexota > Dormibacteria > Aeolococcales > Aeolococcaceae > CF-96. Next base: position 8,869 of record JAQBPH010000439.1, read on the forward strand.
CGCTGCCGACCACCAGGCTCCGGACGCGCCCGGGATGGTTGGCCGCGGCGAAGAGAGCGGCCGTCGTTCCGACGTCGGGGCATACGAGATGCGGGTTCTCGATGCCCCACTCGTCGAGGAGCCTGACGAGGAACTCGCTCATCGCCATGGGCGAGAGCAGCTCCGTCCGTCGTTCGGAGCGGCCGAAGCCGGGAAGGTCGAGCGCCACCACACTGGCCGTCCTCGACAGGCGTGGCCATACACGCTCGAAGGCCATGAGGCTCTCGGGCCAGGGGCTGGTCAGCACGATGCGATGCCTCGCGGAGCTGTCGCTTTCGGCGAAGCGGATCTGCAGCCCGTCCACAGCCCGGAAACCGATCCGCATGTCGCTGCTCACCGTCACTCCTCTGCTCACCAGGGCCGCCAACCTGGGCCAGGAGCAGAATCGCCGCTGGGCCCCGCCGCCGACACGACACGATCGTGCTGTTTCTTGTGCCATCCGCCGGCAGTCGGGGCGACCAGGGCCGCTATAGTTGCCCGCCGCCATGCCGACCCCCCTGCGCAGCCGGGACAACGAACTGGCGTCTTTGCACGAGCATCTCGACCGGCTCCGCACAGGTGTGGGGACCACCTGGCTGATCGAGGGCGGGGCGGGACTCGGCAAGAGCCGGATGCTGGAGGAGGTCATCTCGGCCGCCCAGGGAGCCGGCTTCGCCGTCGGTCACGGCATCGCCGAACCCGTCGATGCCGCCGTGCAGCTCGCGGTGCTGATGGACGCCCTGTTCGATGGACCGACGCCACTCCTGGACCGGTCTGCCCTCGGGGACTCGCACGCCTCCCCCGAGCAGCGCTACTGGTTGCTCCAGGACATCCAGACGCTCCTCGAGGAGGCCGCACTGCGCCAGCCGGTCGTGATCTGCCTCGACGACCTGCAGTGGGCGGACAGCGGCACCACGGCGGCGGTTCGCAGCCTGCCAGGTCGCCTGGCACCTCTGCCCGTCGGCTGGGTGCTCGCCTTCCGCCCCTCCGAGGCCGACAGCGACCTGGGACGGGCCATCACCGCGTTGCTGCGCAGCGGCGCCGACAGGACGTGCCTCCAGCCCCTCGATCAGGCCGCCGTCGCCCTCCTGGCGGCCGACGTCCTCGGCGCTCAACCAGACGACGCCCTCCTCGCGCTCGCTGCGGGCGGTCACGGCAACCCCTTCCTCCTCATCGAGCTGCTCTCGGGTCTCCGGGAGGAGGGGCTCCTCGACATCGACGGTCAGCAGGCCAGGTTGGTCGACGCACGGCTCCCTCGACGGGTGCGCGACACCATGCGCCGGCGACTCGGCAGGATGACGCCCTCCGCCCGCAGCGCCGCCGCCGTGGCGGCGTCGATGGGGCGCCGCTTCACCGTTGCCGATCTCGCCGCCGTCCTCGCCGTCGCCGCCTCCACATTGCTCGACCCCATCGGCGAGCTCATCGGCAGCGAGCTGTTCGCGGAGAGCGGGGAGACCCTGAGCTTCACCCACGACCTGATCCGGGAGGAGGTGCGCGCCAGCCAACCCTCCTCGGCTGTGCACGCTCTCGACCGCCAGGTGGCCTCCGCGCTTCTGACCGCAGGCGCTCTCCCTGTCGAGGTCGCGACCCAGCTCGCGTCGAGCGCTGCACGCGGCGATGAGGTCGCCATCACCACCTTGATGAAGGCCTCCGACGCCCTGCGCAGCACCGATCCCGGGCAGGCGGCTGATCTCGCGCGCCGGGCCCTCGACCTCACCACTGAGCGTCACCCTCTGCGTGGGCCGCTCGTGGCCAGGATTGCCGTCCTGCTCCACGCCGCGAATCGAACGGACGAGGCCACGGCCTTCGCCGACAGCGCCCTTCGCGAGGCGCTCCCCGCGGAGCAGGAGGCCGAGGTCCGCCTCAGTATCGCCAGCCTCTTCTCGATCTCACCCGAGGTGCGCGCCGACTCGTGTCGCCGGGCGCTCGCCCTGGCGGGGGTGCCCCCGGACCTGCGGGCGCGCCTCCTCGCCCAGCTTCTCTACAACCTGGTGGTCGCCGTCCGTCCAGACCAGGCGCGTGACCTCCTCGGCGAGGTCAGGGAGGCCGTCGAAGTCACCGGCGACGGCGCCGCCCGTTTCACCCTGCAGCTGGCCGAGGCCGCGCTGAATTACATCAGCGACCGCTTCGAGACGGCGCTTGCGCTCGTCGACGCCGCCCTGCGCACCAATGTCGACGCCGGCGAGGACCCCCGGCTCCGGCTGGCCCGACACTTCCGCTGCGGGATCCTCGCGCTGATGGACCGCTACGACGAGGCGATGGCCGGGGTCACCGAGGGCATCCGCTCGGCACAGCAGGCGCGCCAGGGCCGGGCGCTGCAGCTGTTCGAGACCAACCGGGCCCGCCAGCTCCTGCAGCTCGGACAACTGGGGGACGCTGCGGCTGCGCTCGAAGGCCGCTTCAGCCCCGACCACGCCCACCTCGTCGTCAGCGTCCTCGACGCCGACGGCGTGGTGGCTCTCGGCCGCATCGCACTCCACAGGGGCGACCAGCGCCAACGCGACCTGACCGCGGCCGTGGCCAGGGTGATGCTCCGGTCCGGGGTGCCCGGCGTCGAGCGCCAGGCAGCCTGGCTCCTGGCTCTGCAGGCCCAGGCGGGGGGGGACCCCGCCCAGGCGCTCCGCTGGCTGTCTGCCCTGGGCGAGAAGGAGCGTCTGTCCATCTTTCCGCTGTTTCTCCTCGACCCGAGTGACGACCCGCAGATGGTCCGCATCGCCATGGCCGGCGGGGACCGGGAGCTGGCCGAGTCGGCGACCGCAGCCGCCGAGCGCCGCCACGAGATCAACCCTGCTGTACCAGCTGTCCTCGCCAGCGCCGCCCACGCCAGGGGCCTGCTCACCGGCAACCCCGAATCACTGGCCCAGGCCGTCACCATCCTGCAGGCCGGTCGGCGACGGCTCGCACTGGCCTCCGCCCTCGAGGATCTCGGTGTCGCCGAGGCCCGAGTCGGTCGCACCCATGAGGCCATCGCCGCCCTCGACAGCGCCCTCGCCATCCACGCCGCCTGTGGGGCACGCTGGGATCTGGCGAGAGTCCGCCGACGCCTCCGGCGCCTCGGCGTGCGACGTCGCCTGGCCTCCGAGCGCCGCCCACTCCACGGTTGGGCGGCGATGACCGACTCCGAGCTCGCCGTCGTCCGGCTGGTCGCCGACGGCCTCACCAACAGAGAGGTCGCCGAGCGCCTGTACATCTCTCCTCACACCGTCAGCGGACACCTCCGTCACGCCTTCGAGAAGCTTGGAATCAATTCCCGAGTCGCTCTCACCCGAATCGCCACGGAGCACATCGGGTAGGGCGGGCGCCTGAGCGCGGTGCGATTCGATACCGGGCGGGCGCACCGTGCCTGTCAACGAGCGATCAGGCGGCGCACCACGAACGCAATGGCATCTCGGCGGGAGGCGAGGCCGTGGACATCGCCCGGCAGGGCAGCCAGGTCACCGATTGCCGAGGAATACACGACCGCCGTCAGGAGACCCAGGAGTTGCTCCGGGGTGAGGGTGGTGTCGATCTCTCCCGCGGCCTGGGCTTCAGCCAGCCTGTTGAGCTTGCGAACCGTCGACTCGGTGTACTGCGGGAGTGTCGCCAGAACCCCGGGGCGCTCGAGCGTGTGCCAGAGCGCCAGCCTGGTCAGCTCCGGGTGCTTGCGGCTGAAGTCGAACAGCTGCTGGGCGTACCCGGGCAGATCATGTGCGTCGAAGGGAACCTCGTCCAGGAGCCGCTCGACGTTGGCCTCGAGCGTGCTGTCGAACAGCTTCTCCTTGCTCTGGAAGTAGGCGTAGATGAGCTGTTTGTTGGCCCCGGCTCGTTCGGCGATCTGATCCACCCGTGCGCCTGCCAGCCCGTGGGCGGCGAACTCGGCCGTCGCCGCGTCGAGGATGCGGGCCTTGGTGGCGGCGGAATCGCGGACCATGCCTCTAGAGTAGCATCCAACCAACCGTATAGTTGACAAGCGCGGCTCTGGACCCCATGATACAACCAACCAGTTGGATATGAGGAGAAGGGCATCCATGACCACGAAGGTTGCGATCGTGACCGGTGCCTCCTCCGGCATCGGCGAGGTCACCGCCCGGCGGCTGCAGAACCTCGGCTACACCGTCTACGCGGCCGCCCGCCGCGTCGAGCGCATGGCGCCGCTCGCCGAGGTCGGCGTTCGGCCGGTCGCGGTCGACGTGACCGATGACGCCTCCATGGTGGGACTCGTGGACCGCGTGATCGCGGAGACCGGGCGCGTGGACGTCCTGGTCAACAGCGCCGGCTACGGATCCCTCGGTGCCGTCGAGGACGTGGGACTCTCCGAGGCCAGGCGGCAGTTCGATGTCAACCTCTTCGGCCTTGCGCGTCTCACCCAGCTCGTCCTTCCGCACATGCGCTCGCAGCGGTGCGGGCACATCATCAACATCTCCTCCATCGGCGGCAAGATGTCCCAGCCGCTGAGCGGCTGGTACCACTCGACCAAGTTCGCTGTCGAGGGACTGAGTGACTCGCTGCGCATGGAGCTCGCGCCGTTCGGCATCCATGTCGTTGTGATCGAGCCCGGTTCCATCAGGACCGAGTGGAGCGGGATCGCCGCGGACAACCTCGTGGCCACGTCGGCCAGGGGCGCCTACGCCGGCCACGCTGCGACCATCGCGACGTTGCTGAGGAATCCCGGTATGGGCTCTTCTCCGGATGTCATCGCCAACGCGGTCGCGAAGGCGGTGACATCGCGCCGGCCGAGGACGCGCTACGTGGTCGGCATGGGTGCCAAGCCCATCCTCTTCGCTCGCCGGCATCTCTCGGATCGGGGGTTCGACCGCCTGACGGCACTGACCTATCGAGTTGCCGGGCAACGCAGTGAGCGGGCTGCTGCGCCTCCTGCGGCCTAGGCCTAGAAGACCCGGCCTCATGCATTTCTCCCGAGCGCGACGGACGCTGGCACCAGGTGCCGACTTGCACTGAGTGTCACCCCACGGTCATACTGGCACGCCGTGAGTGAACGGCGATCGGACCAGGTCGGGCGGGACGGACTCCGCGAACGCCACCGCCTGCGCACCGAGGCCGCCCTCGAACAGGCGGCCGTCCGGCTGTTCGCCGAGCGCGGCTTCGACGTGGTCACGATCGACGACATCGCCGCGCGTGCGGATGTGTCGCGCCGGACCTTCTTTCGGTATTTCGCCAGCAAGGAGGACGTCCTGCTGTCGGATCATCCGCGACGGCTCGCCCATCTGCGCCACGCGCTCGCCGGCCGTCCCGAGGTCGAACCGGCGCTCACCGCCCTCCGCCACGCCATTCTGTCCATGGCGGGAGACTACGAGGAGGAACGGCAGCGGCTGCTGGACCGAGCCAGGATCATGGCCGAGACCCCATCTCTGCATGCGCGCAGCCTGGCGCACCAGCGTCTCTGGGAGGAAGCGGTGGCGGATATGGTGGCGGAGCGCATGGGGGTTGATCCGACGGTCGACCTGAGGCCCGGCGTGGTGGCGGCCTCGACCCTGGCGTCTCTCCGCGTCGCCGTGGCCGCCTGGCTGGCGCGAGACGGCCGGCCCCACCTCCCGACGCTGGTGGCGGAGGCGCTCGATCTGCTCGATGGCGGCCTCGAGCAGGGACTGACCCGGCTGTCGGCGTTGCGAGGGCGCCGCCGACAGTCCCCCGGAGCCACCGGGCGC
>JAQBPH010000552.1:0-8073 GCA_028287625.1 Chloroflexota bacterium
AGCTCGAGGATCTTCTCGTAGGCGTGGAGGACGGTGGTGTGGTCCTTGCCGCCGAAGGCCTGGCCGATGGCGGGGAGCGAGGAGGCGGTCTCCTCGCGGATCAGGAACATCGCCACCTGGCGCGGGAACACGATGTGCTTGTCGCGGCGCCGCCCCTTCATCTCCTCGAGGGGGATGTTGTAGTAGGCGGCCACCGTCTCCTGGATGAGGTCCACGCTGGGCGGTGCGCCGGCGTCGTCCGGGAGGATGTCGCGGAGGATCCTGGTGGCACTGTCGAGGGTCACCGGCTGCCCGTTGAGCGAGGCATGGGCGAGCACCCGGATCAGCGCTCCCTCGAGCTCGCGGATGTTCTTCTGGATGCGGTGTGCGATGAACGAGCAGACCTCGTCGGGCACCAGCCGTCCGTTCGCGCCGAGCTTGCTGTTGAGGATGGCGAGCCGGGTCTCGAAGTCGGGGGGCTGGATGTCGGCGATCAGCCCCCATTCGAAGCGGCTCTTCAGCCGCTCCTCGAGGGTGGGGATGTCCTTGGGCGGACGGTCGCTGCTGATCACGATCTGCTTCTGCACCTCGTGCAGGGCGTTGAACGTGTGGAAGAACTCCTCCTGAGTTCTGTCCTTTCCTGCCAGAAACTGGATGTCGTCGATGAGCAGGACGTCCACGGTGCGGTAGCGGGTGCGGAAGTCGTGGGTCCGGTTCTCCTGGATCGAGGCGATCATCTCGTTCATGAACTTCTCCGAGGTCACGTAGGCGACCTTCGGAGGACGGTGCACGTGGCCGTCCCGCACCGCGTGACCGATCGCGTGCATCAGATGGGTCTTGCCCAGGCCCACGCCTCCATAGAGGAAGAGCGGGTTGTAGGCCTTGCCCGGCGCCGCCGCCACCGCCCGGCAGGCGGCGTGGCCGAAGCGGCTGGAGTTGCCGACCACGAACGCGGAGAAGGTGAAGTTGGGGTTGAGCCGCGCCACGCTCGACCCGGTGGTCTGGGCGTCGAGGCTGTCGGAGATCGTTCCCGGCATCTCGTCGGGGAGCGGCGAGGGCTCGTCGGGCGGCGGGGTCGAGGCCGGGTCGACGGTGATGACGACCTCGCAGTCGCGCGCGGTGAGCTCCGAGAGGGTCTCGCGGATGACCGGTGAGTAGCGCTCGATCAACCAGTCTCGCGCCAGCCGGGTGGGGACGCCGATGGTGAAGGTGCGGCCGTCGGGGCAGTCCAGGAGGACCGCGTTGCGCAGCCAGGTCTCGTACCCGGGACGGGTGAGCTGGAAGCGCAGCTCCTCGAGCGCAGCCAGCCAGATCTGCTGCGCATCGGCGGGGACCGTCGCCTCCCCCCCAGACCGGAACTTGATGTCCACGGAACGTCCCCTGTGACCCCGGATGTGTGGCGACGAGCGGTCCGTCGCGAGAGTCGACGTTGAGCGCGGGTGAGTGCTCCATCACCCTTGTGGGTGTTTCCCACAAGCTGTCCACATCCGTGGAAAACCGCGTTCTTCCACCGGGTGCAAATCGAACTGTTGTGCACCTCGGGAGACCGCGTCCCGGTGGAGAGAAGGCGAAGTCTAACAACGGGCAGGGGGGGTCACAACGTTTCGGTCCGGCCCGGGATTGGGGTGGTCCGGTGCGTTGCGTGAGCCTGCTCCGGAGGGTGCGCTCGTGGTTCCTGACGGCCCCCCGCGGCGGGTCGCTGCTATACTCCCGGGGCCCCACCCCCGGTGCGGAAGCGGCGCTGTACGCGCCCCCGTGCTGGGTGGCATCGATCGACGGAGAGCACTCTCATCAAGCGCACGTACCAGCCGAAGAAGCGCTATCGCCGGAAGACCCACGGCTTCCGCATCCGGATGTCCTCGCCCGGGGGGCGGCAGGTGCTCAAGGCGCGGCGCCGCAAGGGCCGCACGCTGCTGACGCCCGCGCCCGTTCGGTGAGCCTCGCGGTGACCCGGCGCCATCGCCTCCGCGGCGGCCGTGCGTTCGCCGCCGTCCGCGAGCGGCGGGCCTCGTCGTCTGCCGGACCGCTGCGGGTGCAGGTCGCCCCCAACCGGGGGGGGATCGCGCGGGTGGGCTTCATCGTGCCCAGGGCGGTGGGCGGCGCGGTGGTGCGCAACCGGGTGCGCCGGCGGCTCCGTGCGCTGATGCAGCCCCGGCTGGAGGCCCAGGCGGGTCTCGACGTGGTCGTGGCCGCCGGCGCCGCCGCGGCCTCCCGCCCCTGGCCGGCGCTCGGCGCCGACCTCGACGCGTGCCTCTCCGGTGCGCGTGCGCGCCTCCAGCGGGGTGAGGCTCGGAACGGCGGGGGTCGCCGCGACGCACCGGAGCGGCCCCTGAGGGACAATCGAGGGGGTGGCGGCACCCGGCGTGGCCGGGTCGACCCTGGGGGAAGCCGCCCGGCAACGCCATGACCAGAGTCAGCCTCCTTCTCATCCGCCTCTACCGAGTGACCCTCGGCCCGCTCTTCGCGCTGATGAGCGGCTGCCGCTTCACGCCCACCTGCTCCGAGTACGGCTACACGGCCATCGAGCGGTTCGGCTGGCGGCGGGGCTGGTGGATGGCGGTGCGGCGGATCGGCCGGTGCAACCCCTGGGGCGGGTGCGGCTACGACCCCGTGCCCGACGAGTACGTGAGCCGGCGGAGCCGCCGCCACGCCGAGGCGGGAGGCACCCGGTGAACCCCTTCGACATCCTCAGCGCGCTGGGCCCGCCGATCGAGTGGGCGCTGACCCACCTCACCCACTTCTTCGCTGGCATCAGCCTGATCCAGGGCAGCGCGTTCGGGTTCGCCATCGTGGTGGTGACCCTGTGCCTCCGGATGGGCCTCTTTCCCGTCTTCGGGTGGCAGGTGCGCACCCAGCGCCGCATCCAGGCGGAGCAGCGGCTGGTGGCCCCGCAGCTGGCCGAGCTCCGCAAGAAGTACAAGAAGGAGCCCCAGAAGCTGAACGAGGAGATGATGAAGCTCTACAAAGAGCACGGCATCTCCCCCTTCAGCAACCTGACCGGCTGCCTCCCCCTGCTGGTCCAGATGCCGATCCTCTACGGGCTGTACCGGGGCATCACCTCGGCCACCAAGGACCTCCACCAGGGCCTCGGGTTCCTGTGGATCGGGAACGTGAGCAAGAGCCCGAAGGACCTCCTCGCCCAGGGGATCGGCACCCACTGGACGGTGATGATCCTGCCGGTCCTCGCCGGCCTGGCCAGCTTCGTGCAGGCCAAGATGATGATGCAGCCTCCTCGCCCGGACATGTCCGAGCAGGAGCTGAAGATGTACAGCCTGAGCAAGAACATGCTCTTCCTGGCGCCGGGCATGGTCCTGCTGTTCGGGTACCAGCTGCCCGTCGGCCTGGGGATCTACTGGCTGACCCAGAGCCTCGTGATGATCGTCCAGCAGTGGCTGGTGATCGGGTGGGGCGGGTTGAGGGTGCCGCCGTGGTTTCCCGGCGCGGGGCGGGTGACCGCGCTCAGCTACCGGGCGGACGGCAGCACCGGCGTCGGCGGTGGCAGCGCTCCCGTGCGGAAGCCGGTGGTGCCGGCGTCGCCGCCGGCCAAGCCGCGCGCCGGCTCGGCGACGCCGAGGCAGCCGTCGACGGCTCCCCGGGGGACGAGCAACGGACGAGCGCCGCGGTCGGTGACGAGCCGGACGCCGGGCGGAGTGGGGCGGGCTTCTCAGGGATCGGTGCGCCGACGGGGTCGCGGTCGCTGAGGCGGCCCCGCCGGGCGGAGGGACGGTTGGTGGTGGAGATAGCGTGAGCGAGACGCGAACGGACGCGCCGGCGTCCACGGCGAGGATGGTCGAGGCCAGCGGAAACACCGTCGAGGAGGCGGTGGTCACCGCGCTCGCCGAGCTCGGGATCGGCCGCGAGTCGGCGGAGATCGAGGTGCTCAGTGAGGGGACGAAGGCGGTCGCGGGAGAGCGGATCTCGTCGGCGCTGGCGAAGGTCAGGGTGCGGCCCGCCGACGCCTATGCGGCGCGCGCCAAGGGGCTCCTCGAGGAGCTGCTGACCCGCATGGAGATCCCCGCCCGGGTCTCGGTGCGCCGCGCCGTCGCCGTCCGCGAGAGCGACGTGGGTCACGAGCCGGTGATCCTCGACATCAGCGGCGACGACCTCGGGATGCTGATCGGCTGGCGCGGCGAGAACCTGCGTGCGCTGCAGACCGTGCTCAACCTCATGACCGGCGACGGCGAGGCGGACGGCCGCCGCCTGATCCTCGACGTCGAGCGCTATCGTGCCCGCCGCGAGGAGCACGTCCGCGAACTGGCGCTGCGCATCGCCCACCGGGTGAAGCGCACCGGCCAGCGGTACACCCTCGACCCGATGCAGGCGTACGAGCGCCGGGTGATCCACATCAGCCTCGAGGGCGACGAGGGCGTGCGCACCGAGTCGGCGGGGGCCGAGCCGCAGCGCCGGGTGACCATCCATCCGACCGGTCCCGCCCAGGGAGGGCCGCCCGAGTCGACCTTCCACGGCATTCCCCGGGGCCCGCGGCCACCGATGCGCGGGGGCTTCGGCGATCGCAGGGGCGGCGGCGGTGGTGGTGGTGGCGGCGGCGGTGGCTTCGGAGGACCGCCGCGCGGAGGCCCCGGGCGCCCGTTTCCCAGCCGTCCGGGAGGGCCGCGGTAGCGCCGCGCGGCGCCGGCGCCGCGATCGGGGCGGCGGCGGTCGTGCTCGTGGGATGCGGCGGCGGAGCCGCGGGACCCGGGCCGGTGCTGCTGCGCGCGGCGCCGGCGAGCTACGTGCTCACGCTCGACCGCCTGCCCGCCGCGGGGTTCGTCGCCGCCGAGCCTTCGCACCCGGTCGACGCCGCCGCGCTCTGGGGCCAGGCCGGGGTGCAGAGCGCGCTGCGCGCCGCCGGTCTGAGCGGGGTCGCCAGCGCCCACTACGTGCGCCAGGTGCCGGTGCTCGCCACCGCCAACGGTCCGCTGGACGTCGTCCCCACGGTGGCCTCGTTCGCCGCCGCCGCCGGCGCCCACGACGGGATGAGGCGGATCGTGGCCGAGCTCGACGCCAGGCCGGGCGCCGGCGCGGTGTCGGCGGGCGACCTGGGCGACGAGTCGCACGCGATCACCGAGACGGCGCTTGCGGGCGACGGCACCCGGGTGGTGCAGGTGACGGTGGTGTGGCGGGTGGTCAACCTGGTCAACGAGATGGCGGTGCGCGGCCGCCTCGGCGGCACCGGCCTGGGCGACGCGATCGCGCTCGCCGGCCGGCAGTCGGTGGCCGAGCGCTGATGGCGGGGGTGCCGGCCGGTGCCGGGGGCCGCGGTCGAGTAGACTCCCGCCCCGTGCCCGGTGCCGGGAGCGCGTATCGCCTCACCCGACTGCCCAACGGCGTGCGCGTCATCACCGCGCCGATGCGTGAGCGCGCCTCGGTGTCGATCTCGGTGATGTTCGGGGTGGGCTCGCGCTACGAGGAGCCGGAGCGGGGCGGGCTCTCCCACTTCATCGAGCACATGCTCTTCAAGGGGGGCCGGCGCTATCCCACCGCGAAGTCGCTCTCCGAGGCGGTCGAGGGCGTGGGCGGAGTGCTCAACGCGGCCACCGACCGCGAGCTGACGATGCTCTGGGCGAAGGTGCCCGCGCAGCGGTTCCCCCTCGCCGTCGAGGTGCTCGGCGACATGGCCTTCCACTCCACGTTCGACCCCGCCGAGCTCGCCAAGGAGCGGCTGGTGGTGATCGAGGAGCTGCGCATGTACCTCGACAACCCCCAGGAGTACGTGGGGACGCTCTTCGACGAGGTGATGTGGCCCGACCATCCCCTGGGGCGCGACGTCGCCGGCACCGAGGAGACGGTGCGGAGCTTCGAGCGCGAGGACTGCCTGCGCTACCTGGCCGAGCACTACCACCCGGACAGCGTGGTGGTGAGCGTCGCGGGGGCCGTGGAGCACGACTCCGCCGTCGAGCTGGTCGCCGGGGTGGTCGGCGGCTGGGGCACCGGCACGCGCCCGGCGATGCTGCCGGCTCTTCCCGCGCCCGCGCGCGGCGAGGTGCGCCTGGTCAACCGGCGCACCGAGCAGGCGAACCTGATGATCGGCAGCCGCGCGCCCGGCTACCGCGACGCGGACCGGTTCGCCCTCGACGTGCTCAACATCGTCCTCGGGGAGGGGATGTCGAGCCGGCTCTTCCTCGAGCTGCGCGAGAACCGGGGGCTCGCGTACGACGTCCACTCCTTCACCGTGAAGCTGTGGGACAGCGGCGCGCTGGGCATCTACCTGGGCTGCGAGCCGCGCCAGGCCCGCGCGGCGCTGGCGGCGGCGGTGGCCGAGCTGCGCCGCCTCGCCGAGGAGCTCGTCGACGAGGAGGAGCTCGGCCGCGCCCGCGAGTACGCCCGCGGCCGGCTGGTGCTGCACCTCGAGGGAACCAACTCGATGTGCAGCTACCTGGGTCAGCAGGAGCTGCTCGGCGGTGAGATCCTCCTCCCCGAGACCGTCGTCGAGCGCATCGAGGCGGTGACCGCCGAGGACGTCCGGCGGCTGGCGGGGAGCCTGCTCGAGGGCGGCCTCCGCGGCGCGGTGATCGGACCCTTCCGGGACGCGGAGAAGTTCATGACAATCGTGGCAGGAACATGACGGTCGAGCGAACCCTTGTGCTGGTGAAGCCCGACGGGGTGCAGCGCGGCCTGGTGGGAGAGGTGATCCGCCGCCTGGAGTGCCGCGGCCTGAAGCCGGTGGCGGTGAAGCTGATGCGGATCGACGAGGGCCTGGCCGGGCGCCACTATGCGGAGCACCGGGAGAAGCCCTTCTTCCCCGGCCTGGTGGACTTCGTGACCTCGTCCCCGGTGGTGGCGATGGTCTGGGAGGCGCCCAATGCGGTGGCCATGGTCCGGGCGATGATGGGCCCCACCAACCCGGCCGCGGCGCCGCCCGGGACCATCCGCGGGGACCTCGCCGTCGACCTCGGGATGAACGTGATCCACGGCAGCGACTCGCCGGAGCGCGCGGCCGAGGAGGTGGCGCTGTTCTTCGAGCCGTCCGAACTCGTCGACTGGGAGCGGACCCAGTCGAGGTGGGTGGTCGAGGCGGCCGGCTAGCCGCGCCGCCGCAGCGCGGCGAGGAGCTGCCGCCGGCGGCGCAGACCGAGCAGCGGGAGAGGCAGCAGCGCGGCCGCGAGCGACGGCCCCTGGCCCAGGAAGCCGAGATGACCCGGCGGCCAGATGCGGATCCAGGCGCGGCCGAGGACGTTGTTCCGCGGGATGAGGCCGATGAAGCGCGAGTCGCGGGAGCGGTTCCGGTTGTCGCCCATCACGAAGTAGTCGTCCTTGGGGATGACCAGCGGCTGCGGCTCGGTCGTGGCGCGGCCGCCGGAGTCGCAGCAGAAGGTCATCTCGTCCCAGGGGTCCTTGGTCTGGTCGGGGAGGTACGGCTCCTTGAGCACCTGGAAGCCGCTGGCGCCCGCGGGCCGGATGAGCACCGCCGCGCGCTGGCGCCCGTTCGCCGAGTAGTGCCCGTCGATCTCGATGGTGTCACCGGGGACGCCGACGATCCGCTTGATGAAGTCGCGGTTGGGCTCGTCCGGCGGTTTGAGGACGATGATGTCGCCGCGGTCGGGGGCGTGGAGATGGTAGGAGAGCTTGTCGGCGAAGAGGAGATCGTTGTTCCTGAGCGTCGGCACCATGCTGTCGCCCTCGACGCGGACCGTCTGGAGGGCGAGCGCGATCACGATGTACAGCGCGAACGCGAGCGCCAGCACCTCGAGGATGTCGCGGACGAGGTTGCGGTTCTCCCACCGGCGCCGGGGAGGCTGCGGTGCGGAGGGCGCCGCCACCTCCGGGGAGTCGGTGGTGAGCTGGGACACGGTGGCGATTATATGGGCGCCGGGTGGACGACCCGGAGGGGGGCCGGCGGGTGCGGCGCCCTCCGACGACAGTTCGTATCGACGATCGGCGCGGCGGGAGCTCAGAGGGGCGCGCCACCGAGGCGGGTGTAGAGGCCGTCGAGCTGGTCGTCGTCGAAGAACTCGATGAGCAGCTGCCCGCCGCGGCGGCGGCGGCGGAGGCGGACCTGGGTGCCCAGCGCGTCCTCGAGGCTGCGCTCGAGCAGGCTGTCGTCGGGGCCCAGGGGCGCGGTCGGCGGGGCCGGCGTGCGGCTTCCCGGGGAGG
>JAQBPH010000503.1:0-16522 GCA_028287625.1 Chloroflexota bacterium
GGCCGCAGGCGTGCGGCCCCTGAGAGAACGAGAGCCAGGGGAACGAGAGCCAGGAGTCAACGAAACACCCCCTCCACCCCCCTCGAGCTCGAGGGGGCAGCGGCGAAGTGGACCCCTCGATGTGATCCACCCTCCGACGGCTCAGGAGATCGCGGCTGCCTGGGCGGCGGCCTACCGTGACCGGGCGAGCCAGGAGCCGACCAGGCGGGCCGCTCGCCAGCTGACCCGGGAGGCGGGGCGCCTGCTCGCCGACGGGCGGCCCTTCGACGTCGTCCGCAGGGCCGCTCTTCTCCTGGTGTCTGACGCGGCCGGGCCGTGGCTGCTGGAGAGCCGAGTAGATCGCCTCCTCATGGGTGCCGCGGGAGAGGCCAGATGACCACCAGCAGGGCGAGCACCGACGTCTTCGCCATCCTTGCGGTCGCCCAAGCGAACTGGCCCCAGGACCCGATCGCTGGCAGCGAGGCCGTGTGGACGAAGTGGAGTGAACTGCTCCGGTCCTTCCGTTCGAGGAGGTGCGTGCGGCACTCGATTCTATGGTGCGCATACAGGCCAGGATCCCCTCGCTGGTAGAGATCCTGGGCGAGCTCAAGGCCCAGCGGGCCGCGGAGACGGCGCGCAGCGCCGAGGAGCCGCCGGGTGGTCACGTGACGAACAGCGAGCATCGCGGGTATCCGCCCATCGACCTGGATGCGTAACGTCCCTGGGTGCTCGTAGCAGCCTATCAGGCTGGCGTGAAGGGCTTCTCCCTTGCGGGAGCCCCATGGAGTGTTCCTCCGCTTCCTGCGGCGCCGGCGCGACGGGGCACGTGTGGGCATCGATGGCTGGGCGGCATCAGTGCTCATCACACCGCCACCCGGGCGTCATACAGAGTGCGTACGCGCGTGCCCGTGCTCGAACCAGATGTAGACGATGCCGTCGGGGAAGAGGCCCACGGGGATATCACCCACGTCGGTCATGTTCCGCAGATCGACTACGGAGACCGCGTTGCCAGGGCGGCAGGCGACGAAGCCCATCGTCCATTCACGGTTGAACGCGACGATGTGCGACCCCAGTGCCGTAGGCACCGTCCGGATCAGGGTGGGGTCCTTGGTATCGACGACCGTCATGTGGTGGGAGTAGCGGGCGGTGCCGATACCGAGTCCGGCGGCCGGCCCCGCCGGCGGCTGGAAGAGGATGTCGGCACCCGCACCGGCGGGGATCTCGGAGGCCAGACGGTGGGTCTCGACGTTCACGACGCTCCACTCCGAGTTCGCCTGGTTGCCGACCCACGCAAAGCGGCTGTCGGGCGTGACGCGGACGTTGAGCTTCTGGGACTGGTTTTGCCCGGGAACGGTGGAGTTGGCACCGCCGATGAAGACGGAGCCGGTCTCTGTCAGCGTCCGGATATCGACGAAACTCAGCGAGTTATCGCCCGCGCCGGTGATCACCACCTGCGCGCCGTCGGGAGTGAGAACGAGGTTGAAGGGATGTGACGGCGTGGTCGCCGGTGCCAGCCCAACGGTGATGGTGCGCACGACCCGCAAGGCATGCGTATCGACCACGCTGACGGAGCTCTCACCGCTGTTGGCCACGAAGAGGTACCGGCCATCCGCCGAGGTCACGTTGTAGTTGGGCTGGCGACCGACCGGGAGGATGCCCAGCGTCCGGCCCGAGGCCGTGTTCACGGCGGTGATGGTGTTGCCGGGGAAGTCGTCGGTGTACGCCAGGCGACCGTCGGGGCTGAAGTCCAGGTGCCGCGGCCCGGAGCCGGTGGTCACCCGCCCGACCACCTGGTTGCTCACCATGTCGAGGACGTCGAGCCCGTTGCCCGCGAGATGGCTGATGTAGGCGATGTTCCGACCGGGGACCGGGTAGATGTGGTGCGGCTGCGGCCCGACAGGGATGTCGTCGACGACCCTCATCACGTGGGGGTCGATGAGGCTGACCGTCCACCGGCTGCCGTCGGCACTCAGGTTGTTGACAGCGTAGACGCGGTCACACAGTGTGCGGCCGTCGTGCAGGTCGCCGAGGGGTGCGACCACGTGCGTCGATGTGGCCGGGGGCTCGGAGAGACAGCCGGAGGCATGCAGTTCCGGGACAGGCCGAGAGGCGCGCGCCGGCGCGGTCCCGGTCCCCAGGGTCAGCGTGACGATTCCCGCCGCGCCAAGGACGATGATCAACGGCCTCATGTGTTCTCCTTGGTGAGCGCGATGCGGCAGACCCCCCTCAGGAACGCGTGGGCGAGGCCCAGGTCAGTTCGGCGTGGTCAGCGGCAGACCGAGGGAAGCCCAGCGGTCGACACCGTCGGTGATGTGCCAGAGATTCGGCACGCCCTCGCGGGCCAGCAGGGAGATCGCGACTGCGGACCGGTAGCCACTGGCACAGTGGATGGCGATGGGCTGATCGGCGGGGACCCCGGCGGCGACGCCGCCGACGTCCGGCGGCAGCGCGTGGACCGCGCCCGGAAGGTGGCCGGCGGCCCACTCGCGCTCCTGGCGCACGTCGAGGACCACCAGGGGCTCACCGTGCTCCATCCGCGCGGCGAGGTCCTCCACGGAACCGCGTCGGATGGTGCGCAGTGGTTCGGCTGCCTCGTCCCAGTCCTCGATCGGCAGCCATCCACGGACCGCGTCCATGCCGATCCGGGCGAGCTGGCGCTGCGCCGTCCACGCGTCCTCGCTCGAGGAGGTGATGAGGACCATCGGGTCATCGAGGGGGATCGTCCAGCCGACCCAGGCCGAAAAGGGTCCGCTCAGTCCGACGTTGACGGAGCCGGCGATGAATCCGCCATCGAAGTTCTCGTGCGACCGGATATCGACGAGCCAGGTGCCCTGGTCGCGCTCCCTCTGGACAGCGGCACCGTCGAGGCGCGGGGGCGCTCCCGGCGAGATTCCCAGGAGGGCCACGCCGCGCCGGTTCCGGGGAGCCATCTCGCGGTAGTAGGCCGGGTACTCGCCCTGCTTCGCATGCGCCGCGAGAAACTCGAAGAAGCTGTCGGTGCGCAGCAGGGGGTTGCGCTCGCGCTCGCGGCCCACGGTGGTTGTGCGCTCGTCGCTCGACTGGGCGCCGCAGAACGATCCGCCGCCGTGCGTCGGCAGGACGGGGAGCTCGTCGGAGAGGGTGACCAGGCGCTCCCGCACCGTGCTGAATGCCGCGCGGACCAGGGGGTAGGTGCATCCGGGGCCGAGCAGGTCCGGGCGCGCGATGGTGCCCACCATGAGCGCGCCGCCGGAGAAGAGCGCGAGCCGCTCTCCATCCTCGTCCTCGAGGAGGAAGCTGAGGTGCTCGGGCGTGTGACCCGGCGTATGCCATGCCCGGAGCCGCAGGCGTCCGAGCGGGAGGACGTCGCCATCGCGGAGCTGCACCGCGTCGGGGTCCAGCCCGCCGTCGGCCGGCACCGCGTGGCGCCCGTGACCCGCCCGTGCGAGCTCGGGGCCACCGCTCAGGAAGTCGTTGTGAACATGGGTGTCCAGAGCCCACCGGATCGTACAGCCCCGCCGCAGCGCACGCTCCACATACTGGCCGGCGTCGCGGAGCGGATCGATGACCGCAGCGTCGCCGGTCTCGGGGTCGGCGACGAGGTAGGCCGAGTTGCCGAGCTCCTCGGCGACGAACTGCTCGAGGACGAATCGCGAGGTCGTGGTCTGGGTCATCTCTGGTTCTCCTCTCAGCGAAGCCGCATCACGGCTCCGACCGCCGCCTCGACTCGGCGGCGGCCGGCCTCGGTCAGTGGCTCGCCCTCGAGCGCACCCTCGAGATTGCAGACGAGGAGGTCGCAGCCGATACGGTCGAGCGCGTTGCGGGCCGCGACCAGCTGCTGGAGGATCTCCTCGCAACCGCGACGCTCCTCCACCATGCGACGCAGGCCCCGGCACTGGCCCTCGACCCGTGCCAGGCCGGCGTCGATCGCCGCCATGTGAGCGTCCTGCCGGCTGGGTGGCGGAGCGGAGCTGGCGCCACTCGGAACGTCCGGCATCGGGGAGCGGCTCATTGCGGATGGACCTCCGTGCGAGTGATACCCCCTACAGTACCTGGTAATGCGCACTCATGCTGCTTCCGCATCCTGAGGACCGGTAGCGTAGGATTGGGGTTAAGTGCCCATTGACATGGGCCACATAGCCCAAGTCAGGATGGAGGCCCGAGGACCCGTGCCCGCGCTGTTCGAGCGACCCGCGGACGGAGCAGCCTAGCGTGCGCGCCAGGCAGACCCACGGCGGAGCCACCGCGGTGGCGCCCGTGAGGTCGGGCCTGATCGCATCGGCGTCAGCCGACATCGCGACCGCAGTCGCCCGCTATGCGTCCGCGGCGGCAGCGCGGGGCCGGCTCGCGCGGCTGGTCGCCGAGATCGATTCGGCCATCGCCGCGTGCGAGGCAGCCCACCTCGAAGGCCTCCGCCACGCTCCTCGGTCGCTCGGTCAAGACGGTGACCGGGCCCGCGACCTCGCCCGGTCGGTTCTGGGCGTCGCGGTCGTGGACCGCATCGAGGACAGGGAGTGCCGCGACACGAGCCGGGTCAGCGACGTCATGGAGTGTCTGTGGGCTCTGCAGGATGTCGCGCTTGACCACATGTATCCCGGTCGACGCAGGCTCAGCCATGACGATGAGGTGCACGAGGCCATGGGGCTCCTCTGATCAGCGTGGTCAGCCGGTGCCCGGTGGGCTGCTCACCACCGGCGCACTCCTGCGCAGTGACACCACGACGAGCGCGAGGACGACGGTCTGGGTGACGATGATCCCCACGATCAGCGTCCTGGACGGCACCCCGCTGCGGACGTGCTCAGCCCCCAGGTCGCCGGCGTGATCGGCCACCGCGCCAACAACCCATGTGGCGGCGGTCGCAGCCAGCACCCATCGCGCGCCCGTGCCGCCGCGCCGGGCCGCCACCACGGCAGCCCGGTGTCCGGATTCGCACACGACGATGGAGCTGTCGGGCAGGCGGGGACCGGCGAGTGCCCGGAGGAGGCCGAGATGGCAGGCGCCCGGTATGTGGCCCCGATGGAACTCCCAGCCCATCCGCACGTCGATGACCCTGTCCTCCGGGGTCACCTCGTCCGCTCGCCGCGGTGTCGTCTGCATCACCTGTGTCGCCTGAGGACCGCGCGAGCGGCCAGCCTACCCGGGGTTCCCGCGATGCCTCCGGTGGGCTGGTGCCGGCCCCGGAGATGAACAGGCCGTCGACGGGCGTCCGGTGGCCGGCGAGCGCCCGGGTCGGCCGCAGCGGTCCCAGCTGGTCGAACGCGATGTCGAGATGCATCGGATGGCCACCGGGCCAGCGCTCCGCGGCCTCCATCTCGTCAGGCGTCCAGGTCGCCATTCCCCGGACCGAGTCGCGGAACCCCGGCGCGCGGGCCTCGACGTAGCTCTGCGCCGTTCCAGTCACCCGCACGGGCGCCGGGGTATGGCGGCAGGCGGTCGGTGGCGACATGGAGGAGCGCCTGGACGACGTTGCCCACGGCGGTGTCGGTCATGTTGATGATGTTCTGGGCGGCCGAATGGAGGTCGAACCGGTAGCCGGGGACGGTCTCCTCCGACCGCGAGCCGCCGTCCGGACGGTCCAGCGCCTCGAGGACGAGGACGCTCCGGCCCGCGCGGAGCAGGGAGCACGCAGCGATCAGCCCGTTGTGCCCGTGCTGTGGATCGTGCTCGTCACGTCCACCGAACCCCACGAGTCATCGGGCCGATGGAACGACCGGTTCGCGGTGATCGGACTCCACCGTGCTCGCGTCGACGGATGCTCGTTCGGCGGGCTGGGGGGTCGGTCCCGTGAGGGTCTCCCACCATCCGCCCGGCAGCGCGGGAACACGACCGTCATCGTGCCCAGGCCCGTCGTCCCCATCGGCCTGATCGGCGACGGGTGTCATGTACGCGACCGACATCCCCGCCATCACCACCGCGCAGACAAGTCCGACCGGCGCGGCGACGGCGAGGGAGATACCGCTGGTCCGCTGGAGGATGAGGAACAGGGCCAGCGTCCCGACGAAGGTCAGGAGCGGAACGGCCCAGACCCATTCGCTGCGATCGGAATGGTCGATCCCGAGCCGGCGGTCCAGCCCGCAGAGCCGCCGGCTGACGGCGTTGCCGATACCCGGGGGTCGCTGCATGTGTCCTCTCCATCGATGTCTGGCGACACCATCACCAAGGTGACGACATCGTCATCCTCCCCCCGGATACCGGGCTCCAAACCACCGTCGCCTCCTCTACGAGGCGGCGGCTGGATGACGAGCGGACACACATCAGCGGCGTCAGCCGAGTTCGAGCAGGCCGGCACGGAGGGTGGCGTTGACGCGTGTTCAGATGACGCATCCAGCTTCTGGAGGATGTGCTCGGCGATGAGGACCTGCAGGGGATCCGGGACGCCGGTCTCAGGTGGCATGACATTCAGCACCTGCTCCGGCGGTGTGCCCTCCCCTCATGCAGCGCGATCCCCGGCCAGCCGCAGCAGCTGGCGCGCGGACGACTCGGCGCGCTCCCTCCACAGCGCTCGGCAGGGCGATCTTCTCGACGACATCACCAGGTTCTGCGACGCCGCCGTGAGGAAGGACTAGGTGGCGGGCACCTATGTCCTCGCACTCCAGCTCAGAACCCGTCTCAGCCCCCAGAAGCTGACAAGTGGAGCGGAGGGGATTCGAACCCCTGACCTCTGCCGTGCGAGGGCAGCGCTCTCCCAGCTGAGCTACCGCCCCAGGGTCGACCGCCCGCAGGGCAGCCGCAGTATAGGCCCCAGGAGCCTCTCCGAGGCCCCCAACCGCGGCGGTCCTACCAGCCCTCGGCGCCGTGGACGAAGTAGCTGTCGCAGGCCAGGTCGAGCGTCGCCGGGGTGAGCTGGGCCTGCTCACCGCGGTAGCGGGCGGCGTGGACGACGTGGTCGAGCAGGTCGCGAGGATGCACGCCGTGGAGCGCCCGGCCCGGCAGGCGGTACTGGCTCTCGAGCAGCCGGTCGACCGCCCGGCGGTCCCAGCCGACCTCGGTGCGCTCGCACTCGCGGCGCCAGATCTCGCGGTACTCGTCCTCGGTGGGATCGGGCACCAGCACCTTGTATCGCACCCGGCGCAGGAAGGCCTCGTCCATGAGGTCGCTCGGCCTCAGGTTGGTGGAGAGGACGAGCAGGGTGGTGAAGGGCACCGCGATGCTCGTCCCCGCGCGGGCGATGTTGAGGTGGTCGACCCCCCTCTCCAGCGGCACGATCAGCCGGTTGAGCAGGTCGGACGGCTGCATGTGCTGCTGGCGGCCGAAGTCGTCGACGAGGAAGAGGCCGCCGTTGGCCTTGAGCTGGAGCGACGCCTCGTAGAAGCCGAGCAGCGGGTCGAATCCGAGGTCGAGCATCCGCGGCAGCAGCTCGCCGCCGGCCTTCACCACGGGGCGCTCGACCAGCTTCCAGCGGCGGTCGTGGCCGGCCAGGGCGTGGTCCACCTCGATGTGGTGCACGGGGTCGAAGAAGCGGATGACCTCGCCGTGGACGTAGAGCGCGTGGGGCACGAAGAAGGGCTCGCCCATCAGGCCGGCGCAGGCCTCGGCGATCGAGGTCTTGCCGTTGCCGGGAGGTCCATAGAGGAAGATCGCCTGGCGGGCGTTGAGGGCGGGGCCGAGACGGCCGAGGAGGTCGTCGGAGAGCACCAGGTGGTCGAGGGCGGCGTGCAGCGCCTCGCGGTCGATGCGGAGGTCGGAGGCGGCCTGGTGCTCGGCGACGGCCGTGTAGGCCTCGACCGGCACCGGCGCGGGGCCGGCGTACTGGCTGAGCTGGATCAGCTCGCGGGCGCGGGCCCTGCCGGAGCTGGAGATGAGGAACCGCATGCCCGTGGCGATCGACTCCCCGGCGTGCAGCGATGCCATGCGCACCCCGGTGCTCGCGCAGTAGCCCTCGTCGGCCAGGAACTTGAGCGTCCTCTCGACCAGGGAGAAGGGCAGGCAGACGTGGCGGGCGATGTCCCCGCCCAGCATGCTGCCGTGGAAGTAGAGCACCTTGAGCACCAGGTCGCAGAGGAAGCTGAAGGGGAGGCCGGTCGCCTCCACGCTGCGCGGTACCGGCGGGTAGGCGACGGTGGTGGGGGCGAGCGCGGGCGCGGCAGGGAGGGTGGCCATGGGCTGCAGTCTCGCATCGCGTCTGCGGGCGGGCTGGCTGCGCACGCGTCCGTCATGGGACCGTTCCAGTCGTGACCGCCGGGTCCGACAGGGCGAGACGTCCTCCGCCGCCGCTCGCCTCGCCCGGGTATTCCCCACAGGCCGGCGTGCTACCGTCACCCCCATGGCAGATGTCCCGCTCGACCAGGGCCACCCCGGCCGGCGTCGGGTCGGGCCCTTCTGGATCGAGGAGGGTGTGGGGCTCGTGATCGCCGGCCTCCTCCTCCTCAGCCTGGTCCTGGCCCTCTACATCGTGGCGGTCGTCAACCGGCCGCGCTGATCCCTCTCGTACCCGGAGGCGGGCCCCGCCCGTTGGCCGGATGCGCCCCCCGAGGCGCCATCCACACCCATGCGACGCTTCAACGAGCCTCCCCTCCCCGCCCGTCCCGGCCCGCCGGGATCCACCCCGCCCCCTCCGCCGCCGGCGCGGCCCCGGGGCGCGGTGCTGCCGCCTGGGGTCCGCCGCCAGCGGCGCAGCGCCCGCACCGGGCTGCCGCCGCGGGTGCCGGGGGAGCCGCGGTCGCGCCGGCAGCGAGCCAGCGCCGCCACCGGCGGCACTCTGAGGCAGCGCCGCACCCCCCAGATGCGCGTCCTGCGCATCGGGCTCGTCCTCCTGGCTCTGGTCTGCGGCTGCGGGCTGGCCGGGGTGGCCGCCGTCTACGCCGCCTACCAGGGCTACAAGACCGGCCTGCCCGACGCCCAGACGCTGGCGGGCATGGAGCCCCCCCTCGACTCCCGGGTGGTCGACGGCAACGGCGTCCTCATCGGCCTCCTCCACGACAACGGCAACCGCCACCAGCACGTCGCCATCGACCAGGTCTCGCGCTGGGTGAAGCTGGCCACCGTCGATGTCGAGGACCGGCACTTCTACGAGAACGGCTCCTGGGACCTGCCCCGCATCGTCAAGGCGGGATGGGACGACGTGCGCCGCACCGGCGCCACCCAGGGCGCGTCGACGATCACCGAGCAGCTCGCCAAGATCAGCTTCCTGTCGCCGGAGCGCTCGCTCGACCGCAAGGTGAAGGAGCTGATCCTCGGCATGGAGATCGAGAACAACTTCTCGAAGAACCAGATCCTCGAGATGTACATGAACCGGGTCTCGTTCGGGAACCACTCGATCGGCATCGAGTCGGCGGCGCAGACCTACTTCCAGAAGAGCTCGCACGACCTCGACCTCGCGGAGGCCTCGATGCTCGCCGGGCTGCCCAACTCCCCGGTCTTCCTCAACCCGCTCGACCATGCCGCCGGGCAGTCGGTGAACCCCAACGCCAAGGCGCGCCAGCTGGTGGTGCTGCAGGCGATGGTGAACAACGGGGACATCACCCAGCAGCAGGCCGACTTCGCCTACCAGCAGCCGCTGGTCTTCCACAGCGCGGGCGAGAGCGAGCCGGCGGTGACCAACTTCATGATCTACCTGCGCCAGTACCTCGACCAGCACTTCGGCGACGCCTACATCAAGCCCGGCGGCTGGACCATCACCGCCACCCTCGACGCCAGGAAGCAGGCGATCGCGGAGAAGAGCGTCCACGACGGCGTCCAGAAGATCTACGACCGCTACAACGCCCACGACGCGGCGATGGTGAGCATGGACCCGCGCAACGGCGCGGTGGTCGCGATGGTCGGCGCCTGGGACCCGAACAACGCCGGCGTCGGCCAGCTGAACATGGCCACCCGTCAGCTGCAGCCGGGGTCGACGATCAAGGTGTTCACGTACACGACCGCGATCGCCACCCGGAAGTTCACCATGACCACGCCGATCGTGGACGGGCCGATCCGCCTCGACGACGGCTCCAACAGCGGCTACTCACCGAAGAACTACGACCACAGCTTCCACGGCGTGTGCCCGCTGATGCGCTGCCTGGGGAACTCGTACAACATCCCCGCGGTCAAGGTGGAGGCGGCGGTGGGCATCCCCACCATCACCGACCTGGAGATCGCCGCCGGGCTCACGTCGCTCAAGGACCCGCGGAACCGGCCCAAGCCCAACCAGTTCGCCGCCACCCTCGGCGGCCTCACCTACGGCGTCAGCCCGCTCGAGATGGCCAACGGCATCAGCACCATCGCCGCCATGGGCATCCACCACGACCCCACCCCGGTGGTGCGGATCACCGACGCGCGCGGAAAGGTGCTCTACGCCCTCGACGCCAAGGACCAGGGCCACCGCGTGATCCCCGCCAACGCCGCGTACATCATCAGCCAGATCACCAGCAACGACTCCAACCGCTACTCCGCCTTCGGGCCGCACGGCGACCTGACCCTCCCCGACCGGCGGGTGAGCGCCAAGACCGGGACCACGGAGTTCTTCTCGGCGAACTGGACACTGGGCTGGACCCCGACCCTGGTCAACGTCGTCTGGGTCGGCAATCCCTCCGGCTCCTGCCTCAAGCCCGAGGACCGCGCCAGGGCCGACGTGCGCGCCCGGCTGGGCAGCTCGCTCGACGACCCGCTGAGCCCCGCCGACCTCGCCCAGTACGGCCTCTCCCCCAAGGACGACCACTGCGGTCACCTCGAGGGCTCGACCGGCATCACCGGCGCCGCGCCGATCTGGCACGCGTACATGAGCGAGGCGCTCGCCGACGCGCCCAAGGACTGGTACCCGCGCCCGAACGACGTGGTCGCCAGCGGCCCCGGCGACGACACGACCTTCTTCCTGCCCGGCACCACGGGTCCGCCGCCGAGCACCAACCCCGGCGGCGGGAGCCCCGACATCCCCGGGGGTGGCTGCTACTACTACGGCCCCGCCCCCGACCCGTCGAACCCCTGCCGCTACACCGGCAACACCGGCCCGCAGGGCGCTCCCGCGCCGGCACCCGTCGCCAACCCGCCGCCCTCCACGCCGTAGGCCTCCGCCCCGTCACCGGGCCGCGGATACACTGCCCGGGTGCACGAGACCGCGGGGCCCGACCCGGCGAGCCCGGTGGCCGAGCCCCCGCCCCTGGCGCTCGCCATCGGCCTCGAGCTGGTCACCCGGTACCACCTCCGCCTCACCGATCCGCGCGATGCCCGGCTGGGTGAGCTGGGCGGCGCCTACCCGTTCGGCGCCGCGACCTGGACGGGCCGGCGGGCCGCCTACGTCGGCTTCTACCAGCCCCCGGACGACCCCGCGGCCGCCGCCCGGGACCTCGAGGAGCGCCGCCAGGCTGCGCTCCGCTGGGGCGAGGCCCGGCTGAGCGCCCAGGGCGCCGGGCGCTGCGACATCCTGCTCATCGCGTTCGGCGCGGTGCCCAGGCCGGCGGCGGGTGGGGGCGGCTCGGGAGCGGTGCACGTGGGCGCCGTGGCGATCGAGGAGGGGGGCACTGTCGACGTTCTCCTGCCCCTGGTCCGGGGCCTCCCCGGGGCCTCCGAGCTCCGCCACCACGTGCGCTCGCTGCGCCAGGGGCAGCCCGCCCCCACCCTGGCCGCGGTCGACCTCGCCGAGCGGCAGGCCGTCGCCGCCGGCTACACCGCCCCCACCCGCCGCGCGATGGTCAGCCGGCCGGTGGCCACCTACGGGCTGATCGGGATGATCACCGTCTTCTACCTGATCGAGAAGGCGGTGTACGGCAGCTATCACGGCGGCGCCAGGGTCAGCGCCATCGACCTCGGCGCGGTCTGCTCGGGGACGGTCACCATCGACTGCGGCGTCAGCCTCGACAACTGGTGGCGGCTGGTCACCAGCGACTTCCTCCACGACCCCAGCAACATCCTCCACATCCTCGGCAACGCGATGGCCCTCTTCCTGCTCGGCGGGTTCGTCGAGCAGCTCTACGGACGGCTGGTGCTGATCGGCACCTTCCTGCTCACCGCGGCACTCGGCGACCTCTTCTGGATGGCCTGCACCGCCATCGGGCTCACCTCCCCCGCCCCCGGGCTGGGGGCCTCCGGCGGCATCCTCGGGCTCATGGGGCTGCTGGTCATGCTCGGCCGCGTCCAGGGCAGGGACGTCCCCGTCGGCATCGCCGCCTCCATCCGCCAGTACGCCATCGGCTACAGCGCCTTCGTGGTCCTCCTCAGCCTCTTCAACTTCGTCCAGAACGTGAACAACTGGGTCCACGTGGGCGGCTTCCTCGCCGGCGTGCTGCTCGGCCTGGTGATCCCCCCGGCGGAGGCGGTGGGCGGGCGCCGGCTGCGGCTGGTCGAGCGGGGGGTGCTGGTGGCGGTGATCGCGGCCGCGGCGGTCGCCCTGGCCATCGGCATCCACCACACCGCCGGCATCCTCATCCAGCCGGCCGGCGAGGTCCCCCCCGGGCCGAACTGATCAGCCGACCTCGCGGGTGGCCTGGATGGCCTGCCAGAGGCCCTCGAGGTCGTAGAACACGCGCTCCCCCGGGAGGAAGATGTGGGCCACCACGGCGTCGTAGTCGAGGCAGGCCCAGGAGGCGTCCTTGAGCCCGGCGGTCGAGAGCGGACGCACCCCGACCCCCCGGCAGGCATCCTCGATGCTGTCGGCGATGGCACGCACCTGGCGGTCGGTGTCGCCCTCGCAGATGACGAAGAAGTCCGCGATGGTGGTCTTGCCGCGGAGGTCGATGGTGACCACGTCGCGCGCCTTCCGGTCGGTGGCGGCCGCAGCGATCAGGGCGGCTAGCTCGGTCGGCGTCATCCGCCCGGATTATCCCACGGCGGCCCCGAGGCGGCGACCGGTCGGTAGAGGCCGCGCTCCTCGATGAGCCGGGCCACCGTGCCCGGCACCAGGCCCTCGGTGCCGAGGCCGGCGGCGGCGCGGCGCCGCACCTCGGTGGCGCTGATCGGCGGAGAGTCGATGTGGACGATCAGGGTGCGATCCGGGTGGAAGCCCAGCCGGGCCGCCTCGCCGGCGTCCACCTCGCCCACCCCGCCGCGGTTGATGAGCAGGAAGCGGGCGCTGTCCAGCACCTCGTCGCGGCGATGCCAGGTGGGGATGTCCCGGGCGGCGTCGGTGCCGAGGGCGAACCAGATCTCGGTGCCCGGGTGCTCGGCGGCGAGCTCGGCCAGGGTGTCCGCGGTGTACGAGGGGCCGGGGCGGCGCAGCTCGTGGTCGAGCACCCGCATGCGCTCGCGGCCCGCGGCGGCGGCGCGCAGCAGGTCGAGGCGGTCGGCGGGGCTGGCGATGGTGGCGCCCCGGTGGGGCGGGGTGTTGGCCGGGATCAGCCACACCTCGTCGGCGCCGGCGAGGTCGCGGGCCTGCTCGGCGGCGGCGAGGTGGCCGAGGTGCACGGGGTCGAAGGTGCCGCCGAGCACCACCACCCGGCCGGGCTCGCTCACTCGGTGGGCTCCTCCACGTAGGTGAACTCGGCGCGGCCCATGCGCACGGTGTCGCCCTCGACGCAGCCCGCGGCGGCGAGCGCCGCGTCCACGCCGGCCACCCTGAGCCGGCGCTGCAGGCGGGCCACCGCCTCCTCCGAGTTGAGGTCGGTCATCGCCACCTCGCGCTCCAGCGCCTCGCCCTGCACCCGCCAGGCGTCGTCCTCGCGCACCACCACGACGTCGCCGAGACGCCGCGGACGGTGGCGATAGACGCGGTGCTCGCCGCTCGCCGACCCCGGCGGTGCCGAGACCGCGGCCACCCTGCGGGCCTCGACGACCAGGCCGGCCACCCGTCCCAGCAGCTCCTCCACCCCCTCGCGGCCGGCCGCCGAGATCGGCAGCGCCGCGGGCTCGGCCGCGGCGAGCGCGGCGGCGGTGGCCCTGCCCTCGGGCACGTCCACCTTGTTCAGCGCCACCAGCCCCTCGCGGCCGGCCAGCACCTCGCTGAACGAGAGCAGCTCGGCGCGCACCGCCGCCAGCGCCTCCCGCGCCGCCTCCTCCCCCGCCGAGGCGTCGACGACGTGGACCAGCACCCGGGTGCGCTCGAGGTGGCGGAGGAAGTCGATGCCCAGCCCGGCGCCGAGGTGGGCGCCCTCGATGAGGCCGGGCACGTCGGCGAAGACCAGGGTGCGGCCGCCATCGAGCTCGGCGACGCCGAGGTTGGGCTCGAGGGTGGTGAACGGATATGCGGCGATCTTCGGCCGGGCTGCGGTGAGCGCCGCCAGCAGCGTCGACTTGCCGGCGTTGGGCAGCCCCACCAGCCCGACGTCGGCGATCAGCTTGAGCTCCAGCTCGATGCGGCGGTGCTGGCCGGGCTCGCCCATCTCGCCGATCCGCGGGGCCTGGTGCACCGACGTCGCGAAGCGGGCGTTGCCGCGGCCGCCGCGGCCTGCGCGGGCCACCACCACCCGCTCTCCGGCGACGGCGAGGTCGGCGAGCACCTGGTCCTCGTCGAGGTCGCGCACCACCGTGCCCACCGGCACCTCGAGGACGAGCTCGGCACCGGCGTGCCCCGCCTTCAGCGCCCCGGCGCCGGCCCGGCCGCTCTCGGCGCGGAAGCGGCGGCGGTCGCGGAAGGCGCCGAGGGTGCTGGCCTGGGGGTCGGCGACGAGCACGATGTCGCCGCCGCGGCCGCCGTCACCGCCGTCCGGGCCGCCGTTGGGCTGGTAGCGCTCACGGCGGAAGCTGACCGACCCGCGTCCCCCGTCCCCGGCCGTGACCTCGAGGACGACCTCGTCGAGGAACAGCTCAGTCCGCGGCCGTCGCGGGCTCGGCGTCCATGTTGCCGACGCGCAGGAGGGGAAGCTCGAGCACGTTGACCCGGGAGCGGTCGCCCCGGGTCTTGTCGAACGCCACCGTCCCCGGGCGCAGCGCATAGAGCGTGTGGTCGCGCCCCACGCCGACGTTGTCGCCGGCGAGGATCCTGGTGCCGCGCTGGCGCACGATGATGGTCCCGGCGAGCACCACCTGGCCGGCGTTGCGCTTGACCCCGAGCCGGCGGCCGGCGCTGTCGCGGCCGTTGCGCGAGCTGCCACCACCCTTCTTGTGGGCCATCGGGTCAGTCCTCCGTGTCGCCGGCCGCCACGTCGGCGCCGGTGGCCTGCGGCTCCACCGGGCCGGGCAGCGGCTGCCCGGCGGTGAGCAGCGCCTCCACGCGCAGCTCGGTGTATCGGCTGCGGTGCCCGTGGGTGCGGCGGTAGCGCTTCTTCGGCTTGTACTTGTACACGCGCAGCTTGCGTCCCAGGCGGTGCCCGACCACCACCGCGGCGACGCGCGCGCCCTGGGCGGCGTCGACGCCGGAGCCGGCGCCGTCGGCGTCGCCGAGGAGCAGGACCGGCTCCAGGGCGATCATCGACCCCACCTCGGCGGCCATGCGGTCGACGAGGAAGCGGTCACCCGGGGCGAGCCGGTACTGGTGGCCCCCCTGCTGGACGATGGCGTACATGCGAGCTCCCGAGATGCCTGCGGCGCGCGTCCGGGCCGACCGGACCTGCCGGGTGCTCCGGCCAGCGCGACGCGTGAGGATAGCACGCCCGGGCTCAGCGGCCGGTCGGTGACGGGCTCGGCCTGCGGGGCCCGCGCGCCGCCGGCGAGGGGCTCGGCGAGGGCGATGGGCTCGCGGTGGGCGGCGGCGGGGCGTCGACGTTGATCGGCGCGGTGTCGGGCACCGAGGTCACCGTGCCGTTGGCCTCGGTGACCTGCACGGTCACGGGGTAGCGGCCCATGTAGGCGGAGGGCACGACGTGGGCCTTGAAGACCAGTGTCAGCCGCCCCGGCCCGGCGTTCCCCGCCGGCGGGATGGTCCAGCCCCCGTAGTCCATCACCAACGCGTTGGGCGCCGGGTCGGTGGCGTTGCTCCGGGTCGCGTTGCCGCCCAGGCGCTCAGTCCTGAGGAAGGCGAGGATGTCCGGGAGGGTGATGAGCACGTCGACCCCGGAGGACGGCCCGCTGCCGTCGTTGGTGACGGTGAGCAGATAGGTCACGTCGTCCTCGCGCTTCACCCGGTTGGGCACCGCCGCGACGCTGATGTTGAGGTGGCCGGAGGGCCCGACCTTGAGGTCGGCCGGCTTGCCCACCAGCTCGCCGTCGGCGCTGTCGCTGAAGACGTGCGGGACCACCGCGAAGGTGCCCGGCTTCGACTTCACCGCGACCGTGAAGGTGATGTCGACGTGGGGGCGGCGCACCGTCCCGTCCGCCTGGCTCACCGGTGCGTTCAGGGTCCACATCCCCCAGGAGGGGTTGTTGCTGCGCACGCCGGGGTCCTGCGGCAGGGTTCGCAGCACCCCGTAGGGATCGACGTCGATGCCGTCGGTGGCGACGTAGGTGGCCCCGTCGGGGAGGTCGACGCGAGCGCTCACCCCGCTCGCCGCCTGCGGGCCGCCGTTGACGATGCTCAGCGTGTAGGTGGGTGTGTCACCCGCCTTGACGGTGGCGCCGCTGTCGCCGCTCGTGAGGCTGACGATCAGGCTGCTGAGGCTCCCGCTGCCGCAGCCGGGGAGCGCGGGGAGACCCGCGAGCACCACGAGGAGAGGCAGCAGCCACGCCAGTGCGCGGCGGGAGCCCGCGCTCAGACCCGGCTCGGGGTCCTGAGCGGCGAGAGCGGCCGCCGGACCGAGCGCGGCTGCAGCGGCACGTCGGCGGCGCTGGGCAGCGGCATCGG
>JAQBPH010000571.1:0-9664 GCA_028287625.1 Chloroflexota bacterium
GTCGGAGGCGGACATGAAGCCCCAGCCATGGTGGCCGTGCTGGCCGACGTCAACCTGGGACCAGTACCAGATGTCGTTGTCGCCGCGGTGGACCGGGCCGTGCTGCCAGCAGTTGAACCAGCTGTACGTGGTCTGCATGTTGCCGCTCACCGGTCTTTGGTAGGTGGGCAGCAGATACACGTTGGCGTTGGCGACGTTGCCACAATGCAGCTTGCGGTCGTTGTGGATGCTGCAGTCCGGAGCCGGTGGTGAGAGGCGTCCGCTTCCCCAGAGCAAGCCACCGACACCGGCGACGATCAGTGCTGCTGCCCTCGCGCCCCGCCGGCGGCGAGTGGGCGGTGTGCCAAGTCTGGGCCACCGTTCCAGGAGCTTTCGGGAAAGGCCCTTGAGACGCGCACGCGTCGCTCGGGTGCGCAGCCGCCCTCGCGTACGCTTGTCACTGGCCGTCACCAGTGCATCTGTTGGGGCGCGGGCGACGTAGAGGTCATGCTGGACGGCCAGCGCCCACATGAGTGGCGTCTGTCCACGTTTGGTGGCGCGGACGCGTTCATCGACGTGCTTGTAGAGGTCATGGATCGACACGACGCCGTCACGGTCGCGGTCCGCCTCACCCGTGGCGATGCCTTCGACAATAGCTGCGGTGAACACCGACGGTTGGCCCTGGCCGGATAGCGCCTCTCCTTCCCAGGCATATTCGATCGCATTGGTAGCGGTGAGGATGGCCCGGCCCCGCCCTTCGAGCTTCTCCTTGAGATGGACGCCGCCGTCGCCCTTGGACCCGGGCAGGAATGCACCGCTGTAGCAGCAGTCCAGCAGGAGCACGATCGAACGAGCCCGGCAGTGCTCCATCAACTCGTTCAGCTCGGCGGCGGACACCGCAGAGGAGTGCAGCAATCGCTTCTGGGTGTCGGTGGCGGCGAAGTACAGCCGACCGGCATCGTCCTTGATCCCGTGGCAGGACAGGTGCACCAGCAGCAGGTCAAGCAGGTCGCGGTCGGCGAAGAACTGCTCGATCGCACGCCTCAGGAGATGTGCCGGCTGATCGATGACCTGCTGCACACGGAAGTTGCCGATGGCAGGATCACCGAGGACGCCAGCGAGAGCCCTGGCATCCTGGGCAGGAGCACGCAAGCGGCGGAGGCCCCGGTCCGCGTAGGTCCCGGTGGCGATGATCAGGGCGTCGCGATCGCCGTCCATTAGCGGCTCACTGTGCCAGCCGATGAAGGCTGGACGAACTGCTGCTCCTCGGTGCGCGAGGTGTTGGTTGGCCGATCACGAGGCCGGCTGCGCTCTGGAGACATGGTTCGCGCGGCTCTCTCGTCATTGTGGCATCCGAGGCTTGTATCCGATGGCCCGAGCGGCGATCGATTCGCCCAGAGAGTACCGGTGACCTATGTGCCCGTCAAGGTACGAATGCACAGATCTGGTGGTCACGCGGCGGAGCTTGGGCCCTCGGGCGGCCGCGGACCTCTCCCGCGCCACGGACGCTGACCTCCACAGAGCAGCGTCAAATTATGCACTCGCAGTGTGGCTTCCTTCCTTTGCCACGGCAACTCTCGCTCTCACCATCATGAGGGGAGCGTTACCCCTTACCTTGACGGCCACTCGTCGCGACAACATCAGGACCGTCATCAATCAACCGCATCGAGGAGGAAATCGTGTTCAAGCTCGATCGTCCGCGTCGGACGCGGGCCCATCGACGGGGCATCCCCGTCGCCATCACTGCAATGGTGGTCACCGCTACCGGCCTGCTCGGCTCTCCCCGCCCGGCCGCCGCCGCCCCGCATGCCGCCGACTGCAGCGTGCACGGTGATGGCAAGCTATACTGCGGCAACACCGCCAACGCCAAGCTGCATTGGGACCCGAACTACGCGAGCCCGGTGAGCGGCATCATGCAGACCGCCTACAGCTGGTTCACCTGCTGGCAGCACGGGCAGGTTCATCCCGGCCACAACGACATCTGGTACTGGACTGAGGGCGACGTCGCCCAGAACGGATACTCCGGCTGGGGCTTCATGGCCGCCTACGACATCAAGACGACCGCAGATCCGGCGCCGGGGTTGTCGCAGTGCGCATCTGGGACCGCCTCCGGCGCTGCCACGAGGGGCCAGCACTGGACGGTGGACACCGTCCTGACGCGACCCTCCGGGGTGACCGCAGCGAACCTCGACGCGTGGGTCACCAGGCGGCGCTCGGACTCCCCGCTGCAGCACGATGGCGCGTATTTCATCGAGGCGGAGAAGCGGTTCGGCGTCAATGCCCAGTACCTGCTGGCGCACGCCATCGAGGAATCTGCCTGGGGTACCAGTCCGATGGCCCGGCAGAAGAACAATCTGTATGGCTTCAATGCCAACGATTCGAATCCCGAAGCGGCCACCAGCTTCAGGAACCACCAGGACTGCATCCTCACGGTCGCCGAGTTCGTCAAGAGAAACTACCTGACCCCCGGAGGCCGGGACTACGTCGCCCCCACACTCAACGGGATGAATGTCCACTACGCGAAAAACCCGTCGTGGTCGCACAACATCGCCGCAATCGCCGATGGCATGCAGTCCATGTGAGGTCGACGGCACGCACGCCGCCCCGACCTGAGCCAGGCGCCGCGCTGGAGGGAGTCCTCCGAGGGCTGGTGAGATACGGTCGACACCGTCGGTACCAGTCGACACACCTCCGGTAGAGCTTGCTGCTCGACGCCGATGCTGAAGTTTCGAGGGGCTCGGAGAGAGGGCGGAGCGGATTCCACGCTCCGCCCTCGCGTCCGTGGGGTCACTGCCTGGCATGCCTGTCGATGAAGGCCTGGACGAGATGGCGCTGTTCGGCGCGCGAGGCGTTCGTCAGTTCCAGGGCGTCGTCGTCAATGGTCAACGTGACGCCGCGGAGCGGCCGATAACTCAGCCAGGTCTCCACCAACCCAACCACCGCTCTCAGCACCATCGGCGCCGCCGTGACGACGAGGGCCCCGATGGTGAGCGCGTCGCCCAACTTGGCCCCGGGTGGGGCCTCGTAGCTCCTCGCCAGGTCCACTGAGTCGACCTCCAACTCGAGCAGCCTTCTCCGCAGCTGTCCGGTGAGGTGTGCGAGCTCTTCCGGGTCGGTCCCCGGACCTTCGTGGAGCGCGAGTGTCAGCTGTCTCTTCAACTTGGCCATCGGGCACACCGCGCGGCGCGGCTGACAACCGTCTGCCGGTGCCTGTTGGGGGCGACTGTCACACCAGCATCGGTGATCGGCGCTCGAGGGTAGCCGGAGGACACACGGGTACCCCACGAGGCCGCCGACTGGGCGGCAACGGCCTGGTCCCGCTGAGGAGTTGTGATCCCAGTAGTCTGCGCCTGGGAGATGCCGAGCGTCTGTGCAGGAGTACGCAGCTGGTCAGCGGTGCCGCCTATCGCTGGCTGGCACGACAGCGGACTTCCGTGTCACTCTCCGGATTTGATGGCCACGCGATCTTGGACGGCTGTGACCGGTCACATCTGACCGGCGCCAGGGACTTCGCCGTTCCTACGTCACCGGCGCGGCCATCCCGGTCGACGGGGGCATCATCCACGCGCCCTAGCGACACCTCTGTCATGGGCGCGCGCCGCCCATGCCTGTGCAGGTTGACAGTCGTGTCAGCCCCTGGATAGGCTCCGCCGCGCTCACCGGCAGGGCGACAGGGGAACGAGATGAACGTCTGGACGCGTCGCGGCGCGCTGAAGAGCGGGGTCGCTCTCCTCGCCGGAGCGGTGGGACTCGAGGTCGTCGGCCGGACCCGCGACACCGCCGCCGAGCCGCTGCCGCTGCCGGTCCCGGCGGCATCGCGCACCGCCACCACGGTCACCCTCCACGCCCGCCACCTGCGGGCGGTGCCGGTGGGCGGGCGGCCGGGCATGCCGGTCGAGAACGGGGCGCGGCTGACCCTCCTCGCCGACCTCGTCGATGCGCGGGGAGCGATGGTCGGCAGCCTCACCGGGCTCTCCCACTGCACCGCGGCGCCGCTCTCCTCCGACGACTCCCCGGTGGGCGCGGTGGAGATGCACACGCTGACGCTCCGCGACGGCACCATCCTGGCGATGGGCACCGCGCCGGCGGTCGCCTGGGGCACCGGCGCCTTCGCCGTGGTGGGGGGCACCGGACGCTACGCCGGGGCGACCGGCAGCTACGTCGCCGAGCAGCAGACCGACGCCGCCGGCGGGCAGGGGTGCGCCCGCTTCACCCTGACGCTCATCGGCGCGGAGGACCATCAGCGTGGCATTTGACGCCTTCCTCAAGCTCATGAACGCCGCGAACCAGGTGGTCGCCGGTGAGAGCCAGGACGCGACCCACAGGAACGAGATCGAGCTCTCCGGCTACAACCTCGGCGCGGTCCATCCGGTCACCCAGAGCTCGGCCACCGGCGGTGCCGGCGCCGGCAAGGCGACCTTCAACGACTTCAGCTTCACCATCGCCGCGAGCCGCGTCTCGCCGATCCTCTTCCAGGCGTGCGCGCAGGGGACCAGGTTCAACCAGGCCATCGTCACCCTCCGCAAGTCAGCCGGCGGGAGCAAGACGGGGACGGGGCTGGAGTTCCTGAAGATCACCATGGGCTCGGTGCTGGTCAGCCACTTCAGCACCGGTGGGTCGAGCGGTGACGACGTGCCCCACGACGACGTTCACCTGAGCTACGGGAAGATCCAGATCCAGTACACCCCGCAGAGGACGGACGGGTCCGCGGACGTGCCCGTCAGCGGAGGCTGGGACGTCCAGAAGAACGGCCCGGCGTAGCCCGCAGCCCTCAGGCCGGCAGCAGGAAGCCCTGCTCGACCAGGCTCCGGGTCACCTGGAGGGCGCCCGGCACGAGGGTGTCGAGCTCGACCCCGAGGTCGCGGGACATGTCCGCGAGCAGCTCGCCGAGCGGGTGGTCGCCGGTGCAGCGTCCCAGGAGCATGGCGCCGTGGGGGTCGACCATCCCCTCGTAGCCGATCCCGCGCGCCAGGCGGACGCTGGTCTGCTCGATCTCCCAGCCCTCGGCGCCGGGGCTGCAGCGCTGCTCCAGGCGCACGTCCGGGCAGAGCCGCAGCCGCGCCGCGAGCAGGGCGCCCTCGTCGGGGAGCCGGTCCAGCAGGTCGCGCAGCGCGAAGCCGCGGAGGATCTGGTCGCCGCAGTCGCCGGCGGTGCGGTCCGGCGCCTGCTCGGCGCGGAACCAGGGGCTGCGCCCCTCCCCGGCGCGCCGCAGCACCAGGACGCCGCTGCCCATCACGGCGATGCCGCGGCGGCGGTAGTGGTCCATCCAGCTCTCGAACAGCTCGGCGTGGCGGTCGGTCGGCTCGGTGTGGGCGATCCAGACGCTCGCGTACACCTCGGGCTCCTGCAGCTCCGCGCACATCGCCCAGGCGTCGCAGCCGGTGTCGCGGCACCATTCCGCGAGCACCTCGCGCCAGTCGCCCCCGGCGGGCACCGCGAAGTTGCAGAGCAGCTGGCAGAAGCCGCCGGGCTCGAGGTGGGCCGCTCCCTCGCGCACCACCCGGCGGCAGAGCGCGTCGCCCTCCATGTCGGCGTCGCGATAGAGGTAGGCGCGCTCCGGGGAGATCACGAAGGGCGGGTTGGAGACGATCAGGTCGAAGTGCTCGCCGGCGACCGGGTCGAAGAGGTCGCCCTGCCGGGCCTCGACGTTCCCGGCGGCGTTCAGCGCCGCGTTGAAGCCGGCCAGGGCCACGGCGCGCGGGTTGCGGTCGGCGGCGACCACGGTGTCGCTGTGCGGCGCCGCGAGCAGGGCCTGGATCCCGCAGCCGGTGCCGAGGTCGAGGGTGCGGCGGCTGTGGCGTCGCACGGTGAGCTCGGCCAGCGTGATCGAGCTGCTGCCCACGCCCATGACGAAGTCGCCGCGCGGCGGGTCCTGGTGGCCGGGCGGGTCGTGGGCGAGGAGGAGGTCGCGGTGGGGGCGCAGCTGGACCAGGGGGCGGACGGTGTCGCCGTCGAGGGCCACCAGCCCGGCGCCGGCCCAGTCGGCGACGCCGGTCGGCGCCACCGCGCCGAGGAAGGCGGCCTCGGCGACCGGCTCGCAGAGCAGCAGCAGCCGCACCAGCGTCTCCAGCGCGGAGCCGCCGCGGGTGCGGTGCAGCAGCATCCGGCGCTGCATCCCCGGCGAGTCGGGGAGGCGCGGCACTCCGAGGGCCGCGAGCAGCGACGCCTCGGAGTAGCCGGCGGCGTCGAGCACCTCGCGGAGCCGGCGGGGGTCGCCGCTCGGGGCCGTGGTCACCGCCGCATTATCGGCGGCGCCGGCTCAGCGCGTGCCGGCGCGGACCCGCTGGAGGCGTCGCCACAGCATCAGGCTGCTCAGGTAGGCGGCGGCGAAGGCGGCGGCGGCGGCCAGGGCGATCAGGCCGGCGTCGGTGCGCTCCCCTGCGGAGGTGCCGGCGAGCAGGCCGCGCAGGCCGGTCCGCGGGCTTCCCGCCGTCCCGGCGAGCGGAGCACCGGTGACGGTGCGGCGGGGGTGGGTGGTCTCGTCGTAGGGCACCGTGCTGGTGCTCGGCAGCATCGGCGCCGCCGCGGTGGCGGCGGGGGCGGTGACCGGCGGGGCGGTCCGGACGCTCACCGCTGCCGGCGCGGGCGCCGTCGCGGTCACCGGTGGCAGCGGTCCCGGTGCCGCCCGCACCGGAGCGCCGGCGCCGCAGCCGCCGCTGTGGCCCAGGGCGCGGTCGACGCGCAGCATCCCACCCGGGCCCTCGGTGCCCTGGATGCGGTCGTAGGCCTGCTGGTTGGTCAGCCCGGTGCTCATCAGCAGCGCCAGCGCGCCGGTGACGAGGGGCGTGGCCATCGAGGTGCCGGTCAGCCAGGCGTACTGCCCGGCGCTGTAGGTGGAGATGATCCCGGTGCCCACGTTGGTGCCGCCGACGCTCTCGCCGCCGGCCGCGAAGACGTTCACCCCGCCGGTGGGGCTGTACGACGCCACCCCGCCGCTCTGGCCGAGGGCGCCCACCACCATCGCCTGCCGGGTCATCGACGCGTAGCCGCTGGTTCCCGGCTGATCGCCCGCGGCGAGGGCGACGGCGAGGCCGCGGGCGTAGGCGGCGGAGAGCGCCGCGGCCACCTCCGGCGGCGTGCCCCCGGTGGTCGCACCGACGCTGATGTTCAGCACCACCGGGCCGTGCCAGCCGGGAGCGACCTGGGTGGTGACGAAGTCGATGGCGGTGGCCAGGTCGGTGGAGGTGCCCTGGCCGCCGCCGAAGAGCATCTGCACCGAGTAGATGCGCGCGTCGGGTGCGGCGCCGCTCATCCCCACGCCGTTGTCGGTGTCGGCGGCGGCGATGCCGGCCACGTGGGTGGCGTGGCCGTGGTCGCTGGACACCTCGCCGGGCACCACCTGGCCGTTCCGCACCATCGTCGAGCCCGCCGACTTGCCGGCGAGGTCGGGATGGCCGAGGTCGACGCCGCCGTCGATCACGGCGATGAGCGCGCCCGCGCCGGTGGAGGCGCACCACGCGGCGGGAAAGCCCGCCTGGGTGAGGCCCCACTGGTTGCCGGCGCTGAACCAGGGGTCGTTGGGTGCGGTGGTCGCCGCCGAGGCGGTGATCGCCTGGCCCCAGAGCACCGCGCAGGCCATGCCCGCCAGCGCGCCGCCGGCGCGACGACGCTGTCGACCCATCCCTCTCACGACCACAGGAACGCCGCCGCCCCCCCTTTTCTGGCGGTGAGGCCGCGACTCCACCGCGCTGCGCGAGAATGGCGCGATGCACGTGCTGGGGCACGTCCCCGTCGCAACCCGGCTGGAGCGTGCGGTCCGCGACGGGAGCCTGGCCCACGCCATCCTCCTGGCCGGCCCCGACGGGGTGGGCAAGACCACCCTCGCCGAGGCCCTGGCCGCCTCCCTGCTCGACGCCGGCGCCTGGCCGGGGGGGCTGCGCGCCCATCCCGACCACTGGCTCGAGGACTCCGACGAGGAGCGGATCAAGATCGCGCGGATGCGCCCCGGGGGCGGCACCCCCGAGACCGGTCCCAGCCTCCAGGACTTCCTCGGCCTGCGCAGCTACGCGGGCGGCCGGAGGGTGGCGGTGATCGGCCGCGCCGACCGGCTCACCGAGGATGCCGCCAACTGTGTCCTCAAGACCCTGGAGGAGCCGCCGCCGGGCACCCACCTGCTGCTCTGCGCGGCGCATCCCGAGCGGCTGCCGGCGACGATCGTCTCGCGCTGCCAGGTGCTCGGCTGCGCCCCCGTGCCCGCCGCCGACATCCGGGGCTGGCTCGAGTCGGCCCACGGGGTGCCCGCCGGCCTCGCCGGGGGCGCCGCCGCCCTCGCCGGCGGCCGCCCCGGCCGCGCCCTCCAGCTGGCCACGGTGCCGGGGGCGATGCGGACGGAGATGGAGGCGGTGGGAGCCTTCCTGGCCGCCGCCGGCTCCGGGCGCGGCGGCGCGCTGCAGGCGGCGGCCGCGCTGGCTCCGCCGAACACCGCCGAGGGCCGTGAGCGCGCCCTCACCCAGGTCACCGCCTGGAGCGGCTTCGTCCGCGACGTCGCCTGCATCGCCGCCGGGGCGCCCGAGCTGGCCGTGTGGGAGCCGTTCCGCGCCGCCGCGTCGACCTGGGCCCAGACGCTGCCGCTCGAGCGCATCGCCGGGATCCTCGGCCGCTGCGTGGCCACCGCTGACCAGGTGGCGCAGTACGCTGTGCCACGCCTCAGCTACGAGGTCCTCTTTCTCGACATCTTCACCGTCACCCCCGCGCCCCCGCGGACGGCCGGCGTGGACGTCGGGGCCGCCTTCGAGGGGCCGGCCGGCTCCGCCGAGCGCACCCCGCGGCCGCGCGCCCCGCGACGGCGCTGACCCGGAGCCACCATGCCCCTCGCCATCGGAGTGAAGTTCAAGCGCAACGGCCCGCTCGCCTACTACGACCCGGCGGGCGACGCCCTCGCCCTCGGCGACCACGTGCTCGCCGACACCGCCCGCGGTCCGGAGATCGGCGAGGTGGTGCTCGCCCCGTCGGAGATCGCCGACGCGCTGCTTCCCGCCGAGCTCAAGCCGGTGATCCGCCGCGCCACCGCCGAGGACCTCTCCCGGCGCCGCGCCCTGGAGGAGGAGGCGCCCGAGCACGTGCGGGTGGCCAAGGAGCGGGTGCACGCCTTCCGGCTGGACATGAAGGTGATCGCCGCCACCTCCTCGTTCGACGGCAACCGCATCCTGTTCGACTTCAGCGCCGACGGCCGCATCGACTTCCGCGAGCTCGCCCGCGACCTGGCGGCGATCTTCCAGTGCCGGGTCGAGCTCCGCCAGATCTTCCCCCGCGACGAGTCGAAGCTCCAGGACGGCTACGGCCCCTGCGGCCGGCGGCTCTGCTGCTCGTCGTGGCTCAAGGAGTTCCAGCCGGTCTCCATCAAGCACGCGAAGGAGCAGGGGCTGCCGCTCAACCCCGCCAAGCTGAACGGCATGTGCGGGAAGCTGAAGTGCTGCCTGGTCTACGAGAACGACCAGTACGTGGAGCTGAAGTCGAAGCTGCCCCGCCCCGGCCAGATCGTCGAGGTCGCCGAGGGCAGCGCGGTGGTGCGCGACATCAACGTCCCCCGCGAGCTGGTGAGCGTCCAGCTCGAGTCCACCGGGGCGGTGCTCGCCATCCCCGCCGCCGAGCTGGAGCTCGCCACGCCGGTGCCACCGGTGGCGCCCGCCCCCTCCGCCCCCTCCGCCCGCCGCCGGCGGCGCCGCGGCGGCGGAGGCGGCGGCGG
>JAQBPH010000597.1:0-5992 GCA_028287625.1 Chloroflexota bacterium
CCACCGGCCGCAGAACCGCCGCGCATCTCCACCGGCGGCAAGAACCGCCGTGCCACAGCCCCGGCGCGGCTACAGCCCCCGCTCCGGCGGCCGCTCCACGCTGCCGCTCCTCCCGCCCTGCTTGGCGACCATCCCCACGCCCTCGAGGGTGGCCCAGCGGTCGGTGCTCTTGATCATGTCGATCACGGTCAGCCCGGCGACGGCGACCGCGGTGAGCGCCTCCATCTCGACCCCGGTGCGGCCCACGGTGCGCGCGGTGGCGCGGATGCGCACCCCGGGGAGGGAGGCGTCGCAGGCGAGGTCGACGTCGACGTGGGTGAGCGGCAGCGGGTGGCAGAGGGGGATGAGCTCGGCGGTGCGCTTGGCCGCCAGCACCCCCGCCACCCGGGCCACGCCGAGGACGTCGCCCTTGGCCGCCAGCCCGGCCTCGACCAGCCGCAGGGTGGCGGCGTCGCAGCGCACCCGCCCCTCGGCGACGGCGACCCGCTCGCTCTCCGCCTTGGCGGAGACGTCGACCATGCGCGCGGTGGCGTGCTCGTCGAGGTGGCTGAGGCGCGGCTCGCTCATGGTTCGGCGGACTCCACCCGTCCCCCTGGCGCCCGGGTGGCCAGGATGTTGAGCCGGACGTAGTCGACCACCGGGTGGGGGCCGAGCCTGGCGGCGACGGCCGCGACGAAGGCGTCGTGCCGCTCCGGCGGCATCCGCTCCAGGTGGGCGCCGAGGATGACGGTGCGCAGGAAGGTGGTGAGCTGCTCGCCGGCCTCGAAGGCGGTGGGCTCCTCGTGGAGCCAGGTCTCGACCTCGACGAAGCCGGCCGCCTCGAGCCGGCGGCGGGTGGCCTCGGCGGTCGCGAAGTGCTGCGGGCCCTCCCAGCCGTCGCCGGCCTCGCGCGCCGCCCTCAGCACCGAGGCGACGTTGCCGGCGCCGCCGCACTGCGCCACCAGCCGGCCGCCGGGACGCATCACCGCGGCGAGGTGGCGGAAGAGGGCGTCGTGGTCGGGCACCCAGTGGAAGACCGCGGTGGAGAGGATCGCGTCGACGGGGGCCATTGCGGGCAGCGGCCGGCCCAGGTCGGCGTGGACCAGCTCGACGCGGGAGAGGTGGGGCGCCAGCCGCCGCGCCGCCTCCTGGAGCATCGCCTCGGAGCCGTCGAGGGCGACCACGGTGCCCTGCGGAAGGCGCTCGAGCAGCCGCTCGGTGACCCGCCCGCTGCCGCAGCCCGCATCGAGGACGCGCTCGTCCCCGGCCAGCCCGAGGCGCTCGAGCACGGCCAGGCCCCAGCGCAGCTGGGGGCCGGAGATCCGGTCGTAGGTGGCGGCGTCCCACTCGCGGGTGGTCATGCTGGGATGGTCTCACAGGGCCGTGATCGCGCCGGGCGATGCACGAGCACCGCGACAGGTGGGAACATCCCCGCCGATGCTGCCGAATTCCCGTCCGCGTCCGCGCCTTCGGGCGCTCAGCCTCGCCGCGGTGGTGGCGTCGACCTGCCTGAGCGCGTGCGGCGCCTCCGACGGCGACCGGATCAAGGACGCGGTGCGCGGCTACATCCAGGCGGTGCTCGACGACAACGGCAAGACCGCCTGCGACCTGCTCACCGCGGACGCCGCCAGGGTCTTCGTCGACAAGGTCAAGGCCCAGACCAAGACCAGCGACTGCGCCACCGCCTTCAAGCAGGAGGCGGCCACCCTCAAGGACGACGAGAAGGCGATCTACCGCAGCGCGGTGCTCTCGGGGGTGACCGTCAACGGCGACACCGCCACGGTCACCGTCAAGTTCACCGGGGTCAACAAGGACATCCGGCTCAAGAAGCTGAACGGCGACTGGAAGATCGACACCGGCCCCTCGGGCTGAGCCCGGGTCAGACCGGCAGGGTCGACCCCTCGGCGAGGTACGAGCGGATCACCGTGGCCAGGCCGACCAGGCTGAAGGGCTTGTTGATGAACCGGTCGGCGCCCGCCGCGCGGCCGCTCTCGACGTCGTCGTCACCGCTCAGCGCGGTGAACATGAGCACCGGGATGGAGCGCGTCCGCGGGTCGCTCTTGATCCGCCGGCAGACCTCGAGGCCGTCGATGCCGGGCATCATGATGTCGAGGATCACCAGGTCGGGTCGGGCGCTCTCGAGGCTGCGCAGACCCTCGGCCCCGTCGAGCTCGGCATCCACGTCGTAGCCCTCGATGGTGAGGTACATCGAGACGACGTGAAGGAGTCGGGGGTCGTCGTCCACGACGAGGATGCGGCGACGGAGCACGAGAGGCCTCCCAGTAGCGGTATCGGTGCCAGTGGTACCACGCGCCCGGAGCCTCCGGACGGCCTGCCTGAACCCCGTGACCCGTCCGTTGCCGGACGGTGGGATGCCGCGGATGTCCCGTGTCCTGCGCTCACGCGCAGAACGGAGGGGGCCTCCCCCTGCGGCGCTGACGGCTAGCTAGCTGCAGGCGTTGGTGGTCTGGAGCAGCCCGGGACGGTGGAAGCCGAGGGCCACGCCGGTGCCGGTGACCGTCACCGAGTCGAGGTAGGGGCGGATGGGGTCGAGCTGGGCGTCGGCCAGCAGGGCGTGGAGGTCGATGTCGCGGCTGAGGCGGTCGCGGATCTGCGTCACCGCCCAGCCCGGGAGCGGCATCCGCCCGGCGGACATGTCGCGCACGTCGGCGGCGACGTCGGGGACGCCGTCGGCGGGGCACACCAGGCTGAGCGCCACCCGGCCCACCGCGGTGATGCTCACCGGCCCGAGGGTGGTGCGCACGTCGATCACCACCAGCCCGTCGCGCACCCTCGCCTCCGGGCTCTGGAACTGCTGGGGAGAGGGATTGCTCGACTGGAGCACGGTGGTGAGGTCGTGCTCGCTCAGCGTCACCTCGGTGTGGGGGCTGAGGATCAACCCCTGCGCCGCCCTGCGCCCCATCGTGGTGGCGATCTGCAGGCGGGTGTGGCCGTCGTCGGGACCGCGCGGCGCCGGGCCGAGGTCGGGGGCGGCGGTCGCCTGCCAGGTCACGACCCCGCCGGCGACGACGAGCGCCAGCAGCGCCAGCACGACCACCGAGCAGCCGGCGCGGATCCCCCTCCGGCCCCGTCTCCTCGCCCGCCGGCGGCCGCTCCGGCTGCTCACGGCGGGCCAGGGTAGCGGAGCGCCGGATCAGCCGGCCAGCGGCAGGGTCACGGT
Source organism: Chloroflexota bacterium (assembly GCA_028287625.1). Taxonomy (GTDB): domain Bacteria; phylum Chloroflexota; class Dormibacteria; order Aeolococcales; family Aeolococcaceae; genus CF-96. The sequence continues at coordinate 3,161 of JAQBPH010000597.1, forward strand.
GAACGAGCTGCCCACCCCGCGCATGGAGGCGACGATGATGTCGCCGCCGTGCTTCCGGGCGAGCTGACGCGCGATGTACAGCCCCAGACCGGTGCCGGGGATCTCGCCGTCGGCGCCCCTCCCGACCCGAGTGAACCGCGTGAAGAGCCGGGGCAGATCCTCGGCGTGGATCCCGATGCCGTGGTCGCTGACCGTGACCACGGCCAGCCCCTCACCGCTGCGCACCGTGCAGCGAACCTCTCCGCCATCCGGTGAGTATCTGACGGCATTGGCGAGAAGGTTGACGAGCACGGTGACCAGCCGCAGGCTGTCGCCACGGACCTGCACCGGGGCCGGCGGGCACTCGACCACGAGCCGGTGGGTGGGACCGAGCATCGGCTCGACCCGCGCCGCCGCCTGGCGGGAGAGGTCGCGGAGGTCGACCAGCTCGGTGCCGAGCTCGAGCCGGCCGTCGTCGAGGCGCGCCGCCTCGAGCATGGCCTCGGAGAGCGCCACCAGCTCGTCGACCTTGGTGCGCAGCACCGGCAGCACCTCGCCGCGCGCCGCCGGGGGGAGCACTCCGAACATGCCGGCCTCGAGAAGCCCGATGTAGCCGAGCAGGACGGTGAGCGGGGCGCGCACCTCGTGGGAGGCGAGGCGCAGGAAGTCCGACTTCGACTCCTCCAGGTCCACGGTGCGGCGATGCTCGGCGGCGAGGTCACGGGCGCGGCGCTCGCTGTCGGAGAGCCGCAGCCGGGAGACGGTGGCGCCGCGACCGACCGCGGCGAGCGCCACCAGCACCGACGCCTGGACCATCGCGGTGAGCAGGGTCTCGCCGTGGACGGCGGGGCCGGCCAGGTCGAGGGCGATCCCCAGCCCCACCAGCGGGAGGAGCAGGCGGCGGGGCAGCAGCCGGGTGGCGGCGAGCACCGGCAGCACCGCCAGGGACTCCACCGTCCCCCGCGAGGCCAGCCGGCCGTCGAGCAGGAGGATGCCGAGGAGCAGGATGGCCCCGAGCAGCGCGCAGAGCGCCTCCCGGAGCATCCCTCCGAGCGGCAGCGGAGTGCGCAGCCTCGCCCAGAGACCCGGCGCCGCGGCCTCGGCGGCGGCCGGAGGCACCCATACCGGGGGACGGCTGCCGGGGATCTCGAGACCTGCGTCGGCCCCCGAGGAGGGCAGGGCGGCGGTCCCCGCCGGGTGCGGGGCGAGCAGCGGGCTCACGGCCGAGGGTCCTGGAGCATGCCCGCGGGACTGTACGGCCGAGCCGGAGAGCCTTCGATGGAGGTGCGGTCACGAGGCGATCACGGCCGCCGCCACAGCCGGCCGGCTCAGCGCAGCCGCAGCACCGCCATCCCGGCGCTGCCTCCGAGCAGCACCAGGATCACCAGCCCGGCCACCAGCGGCACGCCCATCCCCCGGCCCGAGCCGCCCCCACCGCTGGCGGGGAGCGCCGCCGAGCCGCTCGTCGAGGTGACCGCCGCCGTCCCCGGGTCCCCGCCCGGGAGGTCGGAGGGAAAGGGGGTGTCGAGCGGGGTCGGGGTGGCGGTGGGCGCCGGCCGCGGGGTCGCGGTCGGGGGGATGCTCACCTGCCCGGCCGAGTTGGTGAAGCTGAAGGTGGGCCCGGGCCGGGGAGTGTCGGTGGGCTGCCCGCAGTCGATGGGGAAGATCTCGATGAGGCGGCTGGGACAGGCGAAGCGGTCGGTGCTGGTCGAGCGGCTGTGGCTCGTGTGGGTCCTGGAGGTCTTCTCGGCGACCACCTCGGTGCGCGCCACCGCCGCCCGGGCCGCCACCGCGGGGACGGACGAGGGCCGTCCCGCGGGGCTGAGCACCAGCGCCAGCAGTCCGATACCGAGCAGGGCGAGAGCGAGGGCGCAGCGCCGTGCCGGGGTCACGGGGCCGGGGCGGCCTCGACGCCGCCCCGCCACTCGCGCACGATCGCGCTGTGGGTGGCGAAGGCGAGCGGGGGGAGCGCGTCGATGGCGAACGGCCGCGCCTCGAGGACCTCGGGGCAGGCGCGGGGGGTTCCGGCGACGATGCGGCCGGCATAGGCGACGATCACCACCCCGGCGGTGACCAGGTTGGCATGGTGGACGCCGACCAGCCGGTCGATCTGCACCTCGCAGCCCAGCTCCTCGTGGCACTCACGGGCGGCGGCGGCGCAGGGGTGCTCGTCGTAGTCGACGTAGCCGCCGGGCAGGGCCCACTCTCCCCGCCGCGGCTCGATGCCGCGCCGGATCAGCCAGACCGCCCGGGGGCCGTCGCTGAGCACCGCCACCGCCACCACCTTGGGGTCACGGAAGGCGATGTAGTCGCAGGCCCCGCAGGCGGGCAGCAGCCTGCCCTCGACCTCGCGCTCACCCAGCTCGGTGGCGCAGCGCGGGCAGAAGCGGGCGAGCTGCGCACTCGACGCGGGGCGCGGCTGGCTGGTCGGATCGGGCATGGGCGTCATTATCTGCCCGTGCGTGCGATACCCGGTCGGCGCCGATGGTGGGATCGCGCCGGTCAGCCGGTGGGCAGCTTGACGTCGACCTCCAGGTCGACGGGGTCGGCGACCTTGAGGGCGCCGAGCATGGCGCTGAACGGCTTGATGCCGAAGTCGCTCTGCCGGATGCTCACCCGGCCCGAGACCCGGTCGCCGTTCTGGGTGAGCTCGAGGCGCACCGGCCGCGTGGTGCCCGCGATGGTGAGCTCGCCGTTGACCGTGAACCTCCCGTCTCCCGAGCTCTCGATCGAGGTGGACTTGAAGCTGACGGTCCCGGAGGTGAGCACCTTCTGGGCGATGTTCTTCTTGATGTCGGCGCGGTCCTTGTCGCTGAGCGGCGTCGCTCCGCCGTGGCCCTCGACGACATTGAG
>JAQBPH010000616.1:0-4163 GCA_028287625.1 Chloroflexota bacterium
CCCATCGACGCCAGCCCGCAGAGCGCGATCCCGACGCACATCTCCAGCCGCCAGGAGCCCAGCAGCGCGGCGTCCGGGGGGCGCCCCTGCCGGGCGGTGCCGACCAGCACCAGCGCCACCGCCTGGAGCACGGTGATCACCGAGAGCACCGCCACCTTGGAGGCGAGGTAGGCGGAGATCGACAGTCCCACGGCGCGCTCGCGCAGGTAGACGGGCAGCTCCTTGACGATCTCGCGGATGGCGTTGCCCGCGCCCAGGTAGCAGGCGCTCACCGCCAGGAAGAGCCCCACCGACTGGGCGATGCGGATGGCGACCGCGGTGTCGGGGTCGAAGCCGCCGGGGCCGTTGGCGAGCAGGATGACGACCGCGAGGATGGGGGCCTGGAGGCCGAGCAGCGCCAGGTTGGAGCGGTCGCTGGCGATCACCGCGACGTAGCGGCGGGTCAGCGTCCAGAACTGGCGCAGCCAGCGGTGACCCGGCGGCGGTGCCGGCGCCGGCGGCTGCGCGACCACCCGGTGCGGCAGCCCCTGGCGGCGGCGCACGTAGCGCGCGTACGCGGTGCTGCGCAGGAACCCGGTCTTCCAGTCGAGGTCGCGCCCCGCCTCGAGGTCGGAGAAGACGTCGGCGAAGTCGGTGCGGCCGAAGTGCCGCAGCGCCTCGTCGGGCGGTCCGAAGAAGGCGGTGCGCCCGCCCGGGGCGAGCACCAGGGCGCGGTCGCAGAGCGACAGGCTCTGCAGGCTGTGGGTGACCACGATGACCGTCCGCCCGCCGTCGGCGAGCTGGCGGAGCAGGCCCATCAGCGCCTTCTCGTACCCGGGGTCGAGGCCGCTGGTGGGCTCGTCGAGGAAGAGCAGCTCGGGCTTGGTGAGCAGCTCCACGGCGATGCTGGTGCGCTTGCGCTGGCCACCGCTGAGCTTGGAGATGACCAGGTCGGCGCGCGCGCTCAGCCCCAGCTCGGCCATCACCTCCTCGACCCGCGCCTCCCGGTCGGCGGTGCCGACGTCGGGAGGGAAGCGCAGCTCGGCGGCGTAGCGCAGCGCCCGCCGGACGGTCAGCTGGGGGTGGAGGATGTCGTCCTGGGGAACGTAGCCGATCCGCTGCCGCATCTCGTCGTAGGACGAGTACAGGTCGCGGCCGCCGCACAGCACCGACCCCTCCTGCGCCGGGCGGAAGCCGGCGAGGGCGTTGAGCAGCGTCGACTTCCCGGCGCCGCTGGTGCCGACCACGGCGAGGAACGAGCAGCGGTCGAGGGAGAAGCTGACCTCGTCGAGCAGCACGGTTCCGGCGTCGCCGCGCACCACCAGCCCCACCGCCTCGAAGCCGGTGCGGTCCTCCTCGACGTACTCCTGCAGGGCGCCGCCGGCGAACCGCAGCAGCCGGCCGGCGAAGCTCACCAGGTCGTCGTCGGCGAGCCGTGCGCGGGTGATGCGCGCCCCGTTGACGAAGGTGCCGTTGTGGCTGCCCAGGTCGACGAGCTCCCAGCCGCCGGTTGCGACCGGGACCAGCTCGGCATGGTGCCGCGAGACCTGGAGATCCTCGAGGACGACGTCGTTGCCGGCCGAGCGCCCGACGCGCACCGTGCCGGAGCGCACCGGCTGGGGCGCCGGAGCCGGCGGCGTCTCGTACGGTCGCGTCGAGCCGCCGTCCCGCCGGGTGACCGCGGGATCGACCAGCATGGTCTCGTCGCCGCGGTCGGGCTCGAGCTCCACCAGGACGCCGCTGGCGGGGTCGCCGAGACGAAGGCTGACGGCCTCGACCAGCAGGAAGCTGGCCACCCGGTCGCCGTCCATGAAGGTGCCGTTCGAGCTGCCCGGGTCCTCGACCCGCCAGTCCCCGTTCTCCGGCCGGACCACCAGGTGGCGGCGGGACACCCGCGAGTCGTGGCAGCGGACGCGCGCCTCGGGGCCGCGGCCGATGACCACCGCCTCCGCGGACTCGACCAGCACCTCGTCGCCGCCCGCACGGATGCGGAGCCCCCTCATTCCCATCCCTCTCGGTCGTCGTCGTCGGGCCCCCGCACGGCGGGCGCCCATCGGTCGGTCCGGCTCCACTATACGGAGCCGCCGGGGGCGTCGAGGCATGGACATCGCCGCCGGCCGAAGTCATGATACGGACCGCGCCAATGTGGGCCCCGGGACGGGATGGGGCCGCGGCGGCATCGAGACGAGAGAGGGGACGATGGGGAACGAGCCATGGACGCGGCGGCTCGCCGTGCCGGTGGGTCCGGGTCCGTGGTGGGGCGGGCGCAGGGGAAGGGCGATCGCCGGGGGGGCGGGACTCCTGGCGGGCGCGGTCCTGCTCGTCTCCACCTGCGGGCTGCTCGGCCGCCCCGCCGGGACCACCGCGCAGGCGGCGGGGGAGATCTACCTCGCGCCGGCGTCGGCGGTGGGTGCCAACCCCTTCACCGCGTCGGTGATGGCCGGGCAGGTGAGCGTGCCGCCCGCCACCGCGAGCCCCGCGCCGGCCGAGGCACCACCGCCGCCGGTCGCGGACGCCCAGCCGCCGCCGGCGCCACCCCCCGCGGACCAGCAGGCGCCCCCGCCGCCACCGCCACCGCCACCTCCGCCTCCGCCTCCTCCGGCCGAGACGCCGCCGGTGGCCGCGGCGACGGCCGACACCGCTCCTCCCACCGCGATCACCACCGTGAACGGGTCGGTGCCGCAGCTGTACGGCGGCACCCCCGGCAGCGGCGCCTGCGATCCCCAGCGGCTCGCCGACCTGCTCGCCGCCGCTCCGGACGTCGCCGCCGACTGGGCCTTCGCCCAGGGCATCGACGCGGCGGCGGTCTCCGACTTCATCCAGGGGCTCGCGCCGGTGCTCCTCCTCGACGACGCGCGGGTCACCGACTGGCGCCGCATCGACGGCCGCGCCGTCGCCCGGCAGACGGTGCTGGAGGACGGCACCGCGGTGCTGGTCGACCGCTTCGCGACGCCTCGGGTGCGCTGCCTCAGCGGCGACCCGCTCGGCCTGCCGGAGGTGGTGAGGCGGGGGGCGCACTTCGTGGGCTCGCCCTGGGTGCGGTTCCGGCCGGGGCACCTGGTGGTCATCGTCCCCGCCCCCGTGCCGCTGCCCCAGGTGGTGCTCCTCGACTCCGGCAGCGGGCAGGCGTTCGCGCGGCCCCTGGGTGGCACGGGGCCGTCGGACGTCGCCCCCGACGCCCTGGCCGCCGACCTCCAGGCGAGGGCCGCGGCGGCGGGCGGCGGACAGCCGGCGCCGGAGCAGCCCTCCCAGGCGCAGCCACCCTCGGCGGTCCAGGAGGCCGTCCTCCGCCCGCCGGGCGGGTCTCCCGGCGCGAGCGTGGTCGCCTCCGGGACCGGGTGGCCCGCGGGCGACCGGATCGAGATCGAGCCGTGCGTCGGGAACCGTCCGGAGACCTGCGCCCTGCTGAGCGATCTCGCGGTCTTCGCCACCGCCGACCCCGGCGGCGCCTTCGGCGGCGTGGCGCTCCGCGTCCCCGTCACCGTCCGCCCCTCCGACTACGTCGAGTTCTACCTCCGCGACGTGAGGCCGGGGCAGCGGCCGTACAGCTTCGACGCGCCCTGGTCGGTCAGCGGGTCGACCTGCGACCAGGAGTGCGGCGCCCCGTCCGGCTGCCATCCCCCCTACTGCGACCCCGCCGGGAAGCGCGGCTGCCGGTGCTCCACCCGTGCCGAGGCGGTCTGCGCCCTGGACAGCTGCGAGCAGTGCCCGCCGTCGCGCTGCGCCCGCAGCCTGACCGCGCTCGCGACCCCGCACGCCACCCAGACGCCGCGACCGCCGCCCACCGCCACGCCGCCGCCGCGCCGGAGCGCCAGCCCGCAGCAGTTCCAAGCGGCACCGAGCTCGCCGCCGGGGTCGCCGCCGTCCACCGGACGCGGCACCACGTCGCCGTCGGGCACCTCCACCACCCGGACGGGCACGCCGTCGAGCGGTGCCACCGGCTCGACCACGACCGCGACGGCGTCGACCTCGCAGTCGCGTTCCACCACGACCCCGGGCCCGAGCACCTCGTCCCGTCCCAGCCCCAGCGCGTCGACGGGCACGCAGCCGCCGCGGCCGTCCCCGACGCCGTCCCCGCCGCCGGTGCCGTCGCGGCCGGCTCCGACGTCGACCCCGCAACCGGTGCCGTCGCGGCCGGCTCCGACGCCGACCCCGCAGCCGGTGCCGTCGCGGCCGGCTCCGAC
>JAQBPH010000617.1:0-6066 GCA_028287625.1 Chloroflexota bacterium
GTGCCGCCCGCAGCCGCGGCGGCGGTCCCCGTGCTCCCGTCCGCCGCCGGTCCCGCGTCCGCACCGGGGTCGGCGCTGGGTGCGGCGAGGGCCAGGGGGGGCAGCGCCGGCGTGGGCGCGGGCGCGCGCGACGGGAGCGCGATGGCCAGCACCAGCTGGGCGATGGCGAGCAGCAGCAGAGGTGAGTAGCGTCGGACCCGGATCACCCTCCACCTCCCTCCCTTTCCCTGTCGGGTCGTTGCGGGAGGATGGCACGCCCCGTCGCCTGCGTCAACTTCGCGAACGGTCACCGATTCGGAGAACCCTCGCGGTCCTTCAGTGGACGCTGACGGCGAAGGAGGCGCCGTCGGCGCTGACCGGGGACGGTTGGGCGAGCACCGACCCGTTGGAGCGGACCATGGTGATCACGTCGGCCGACCAGAGCGGTGAGGTGATCGTTCCCGAGGTTCCGGAGGCGTCGGCGCTGCACGTCGAGAAGGGCACGAACCCGAAGTTCGCCAGGGGGAGCACGTTGCAGTTGGTTCCCGTGCACGCCGACGGGGCCTCGGCGATCCACTCCGCCGAGGTCAGCGGGCCGGTGGGGCCGCGCCGCACCGTCGAGAAGTCGCGTCCGGTGCTGAGGTTGCGCAGCGTGAGCGTGGTGCCGGCGGCGATGGAGTCGACCGCCGCCTCGATGTGGTCGCCGGGCCTGATCACCATCGCGATGCGCACGCGCGGGGCCGGGTAGAGCTCGTACCAGGCGTAGTGGGCGGGCTGGTTGGCCGTGGTGCAGTCGGCGCTGGTGCCCACCTGCTCGACGTAGTTGGAGGCGTAGCCGTCGAGCCCGATCCAGAAGCTCGAGAAGGTGCCTCCGTTGGGACAGCTCACCGACGGCTGGGCCCATGCCCCGCGCACGTCCGTGAACTGCATCCCGGGGCGATGCGCGGCGTAACCCGCCCAGTTGGGGCTCGACATCGACGCGCTCGCGGCCGGGGCCTCGTGGATCTGCACCGGTGCCGGTGACCAGGCGGCGACCATCGCAGTCGCGATCACCAGCGCCGCCACCAGCCGCCGCCGCAGCGCCATGCGGCGCGCGCGACCGTGCCCGGATCTGGCCGCACCCGCTGCCACGGCGCGACCGGACTCACCATGCCGAGGGTCCACCAGCGACTCCTCCGCCACCCCGAGGGCCCGCCCGTCCACGCGGTGCTGATCGTACTGCGCGCCCGAAATTTTGGGGCGACCAAAGCAGCGGAACCATCAACTCTGGGGAGGCCGAGGCGACGGACTACATCAATTCTGGGGAGGCCGAGGCGGCGGAGCACATCGTGGCGCCCCGGCTGCATCCTCCCGGAGCCACCTCCGGCGCCGCCCACGTTCCTGCCGAGTTCGTCCGCAACGTCGAGGGCACCCGCCCTCCTCCCCTCCACCCCTCGTCCACAGGTCATCCACAGCCTGTGGAGAACTCCCGTTCACCGAACGATCAGTCACCCCACGCGGGACGCGAGGTGGCGTCCAGGGAGGCCCCCTCGAGCACCTGGCGGGGCGCCGACGGCGAGGCACCGCCCGCTCCGCCCAGCCACCAGAGGGTGAAGTCGCCGATGCCCACCGCGGGGGCGAGGTAGACCAGCCCGCCGCCGTCCGGGGCCCAGGTGGGGAAGGCGCAGAGCGCACCCCCGGCGAGCGTCCGCGGGGTGCCCATGCTCCTGCCGTCGAAGCCGGCCACCTCGACGTGGGCGGCCTGCCCGCCCTGGGTGCAGACCATCGCGAGCATGCCGCCGCCGGGCGCGAGGTCGGGCTGGCCGCAGTCGTCGGCGGCGCCGGTGAGCGCATGGCCGGGGTCGCGCGGGCCGGTCTGCAGCCACAGCTGGGAGCGGATGTGCGACTGGCCGTCGATGGCGTAGCGCACGAAGATCACCCCGCCGGAGGCGAGCGGCAGGGGCTCGACGTCGCCGCCGGTGTATCCCACCGGGGACGACCAGCGCGTCGCCACCCCCGCGGCCGGCCGGCTCCACACCGCGAGGTCGACGCGGAAGCCCGCCTTCGGGGCGTCGTAGCTGTACCAGAGCCGGCCGTCGGCGCCGCCCCGGGGGTGGAAGGCCCAGTGGTTGCGCTCCAGCGACCCGCCGCGCAGCGGCGCGGCGGCGTTGTCGCTGAGCCGCCGGAGGCCGCCCCCACCGGCGCTCACGCTGTAGAGGTCGGAGCTCTGGGCGCCGCGAGCGACCACCACCAGCGAGCCGTCGGCCGCCACCGCCGGCTGCATCCACCGCCTGCCGGCGTCGTGGCTGAGCACCGCGCTCACGGTGTCGCCCCGAAGCCGGAGGAGGTCGCCGCCGGTGGCGACGTACACGCTGCCGGGCAGCTGGAGCAGCGGCCGCACCTGGGAGGGATCGGTGGCGGCGCCGGCGGCCGCGACGCGCCCGTCGTGGAGATGGCGCACCACGCCGAGCCCGGCGTAGACGGCCACGCCGAAGCCGGCCATCAGCGCCACGAGCACGGCGGACAGCGCGATGCGGCTCCTCATCAGGGGAAGCTCTGCGCGACCCGGGCGTGGATGCGGTCCCAGTCGGGCTCGAGCACCGACTGGCCGTCGACGGTGGCGTCGTGGGTGAACGGAGGCAGCAGCAGGACCCGCTCGACGTTGCCGAGCTGGAGGCCGGCGGCGATCGGCAGCAGGTCGGCGACCTCGGTGAGGCTCATGTCGGTGAGGATCTCGCCCTGCAGCGCCGAGGCGATGTCGGGCAGGTCGGTGAGGCTCACCGAGTGCGCCCGGGTGCGCAGCGCGAGCAGCACCTGCTGCTGGCGCTCGGAGCGGCCGAAGTCCTCGCGGAGGTCGTCGTGCCGGGAGCGCACGTACTCCATCCCGGAGAGGCCGCCCATGTGCTGCGCCCCCGGCATCACCGCCACCCGCTGGAAGGCGTAGGGGTCGCCGCCCGCCAGGTCGGCCGGGTAGAAGTCGTCGAGCACCGGGTTGGTGGTCACCAGGTCGACGCCGCCGAGGCGGTCGATGAGGCTGACCAGGCCGCGCAGACCGATCCACACGTAGTGGTCGACCTGGACGTTGAAGTCGCTCTGCACCGTCTCCACCGCGGTGGACGCGCCGCCGTTGGCGTAGGCGGTGTCGATCTTCGCGGTGCCCCCGCTGGAGATGGGCGCATAGAGGTCGCGGGGGATGGAGAGCATGGTCACGTGCCCGCTGCCGGGGTCGACCCGCACCAGGATCATCGACTGGGTGAGCAGGTGGCCGGGCACGAACTTCGCGTCGTCGTCCGACCCCAGCAGCAGCACCGTGAAGGGCTGGTGGTCGGAGGGCGACCGGTGGGTCAGCGAGCCGATCACGGACTGGCCGGTGGCGCCCAGCCCGGTGGCGAGCACCGGCAGGAAGTAGACGACGGCGCCGGCGAGGCCGGAGGCGGTGAACCCGACGACGAGCAGCATGGCGATGAGAACGCGGCGGCGGCGCCGCGTCGCCGGACTCGCCTCGGCTGTCACCGGCCGCCCGGGCGCCGAGCGCCGCGGACGGCGCTGGTTCGTCGCCATCGTGCGGATGGTACGGGGAGGAGGATGCCGAACGGGCGGGACCGCGCCGGGGCGGGCGAACCGCCCCGATCGTCACGGCGAGGCCGAGGTCACGGCACCGGTGGGCTCGATGAGGAACACGGGGTACGCGGGCGCGATGCGGAGCAGCTCGGCCTCGGGCGCCCCGGCGCCGACACCCTCGAGCGCGGTGCTGCCGTCGAGGCGCCACTGCCGCAGGTAGGCGCGGAGCAGCGGAGGCCGCTCGGCGAGCGGCACCTCGACGGCGCGGAACGGCTCGGTGCGGTTGCCCAGCCGCAGCTCGGCGTTGCCCGCGGCGCGCAGGTTGCGCACCCACTGGGTGGTGCCCCGCGGCGAGACCAGGTAGCGCCGGCCGCGGTGGCGGAGCACGTTGACCACCACGATGCGGGTGCGGCCGCTGGTCCGGCCGCGCACCGCCAGCAGGTGGGTGCCGAGCACGCTGACGCCCGCGATCGCGAGGACCGCCGGTGCGTGGCCGAGCAGCCGGCGTGCCAGCGGGTTGGCGCGGAGGAGGCTGGCGCGGAGGAGATAGCGCTCCATGTTCTCTCCCTCTGGGCGCTGACGCGCCCAATGGTACGGTCCTCGAGGTGGTGTGAGCGCGCCGTTCGGCAACACCCGGACCGACTCCCCACGATCGGGGGCTTGGCGCGGGGGCCGGCTTCGGATAAGGTTGCTGGGCAGCCCGCACAACCGAGCGGCCGGCCGAACGGCCAGGCGACGGTTTCTCGACGTCTCTTCAGCGTGGGTTTCTGCCAAGCCGGGTGTCAGCTGGGGAGCCGATGGTCTTTGGGGGGGTCGCGTGGCGCCTGGCGGGAACCGGGCCGGGGGGAACGGAGGCGAGCGGCGGATGGCCGGGCGTGAGGCCCCGTGCACGCTCCGCTTCGGCGAGCGCGTGGGCGAGGGCACCGCATACCTGGACACCGACGAGCTCGTGCTGCGACAGGAGCGCCGGCTCGCGGTCCCGGTGAGCGAGCTCACCGTGGTCGAGACCGCCGACGGCCGCGTGGAGGTGAGCTTTCCCGGCGGCGCCGCGGTGCTCCACCTCGACGGCGGCTCCCACCGCTGGGTCGAGAGCCTGGGCCGCGGCCCCCGCAGCCGGCTCGACCGGCTCGGGGTCAAGCCGGGGCAGTGCGTCGGCGTGGTGGGGACGGTGGAGGAGGGCTTCGTCGAGGAGCTCCGCGGCCGGGCGGCCGTCGTGGTGACCGGCCGGTCGGTTCCTGCCGGTGCTGACATCATCTTCCTGGCCGCGAACCAGCGGGAGGAGCTGGGGCGGGTCCCCGGCCTGGCCCACTGCATCGTCCCCGGCGGGGTGCTCTGGGTGATCCGTCCCCGCGCCGGGCGGGAGATCACCGAGCAGGACGTGGCCGTCTCCGGCAAGGCCGCGGGGATGACCGCCGGACGGGCGGTGCGCTTCACCGCCACCCACACCGCCGACCGGCTGCTGGCGCAGAGGGCGAGCGGGGGGCCGCGCCGGCGGGCTCGCTGAGCGGGCCGCTCAACCGCCCGACCGGCTGAGCGGACGCGCCGCCACCGCGTCGAGGAAGCGCACCGCGGCGCGCGCCGACTCCAGGCGCCAGACCAGCAGGGTGTGCTCGAACGCCTCGGCGGTGGCCGCCCGAGCCTCGAGGGCGGCGAGCAGCGGGGTGAGGCGCTCACGCTGGGCGGCGACCAGCGGGGCTGCGTCACCGCCGGTGCGGGCCAGCAGGGCGAGCTTGAGCATCAGCAGCGACCGGACCTCGCGGAGGTGGTCGACGGGGGTGGCCAGCCAGGCCCGCAGCGCCGCCTCCCCCTCCGCGGTGCCAGTGAGCAGGGAGCGGTGGGGGCCGAGCTCGCCCGGCTCCTCCCCGGCGGTGGCGACCAGGCCGCGCTCCTGCAGGGTGGCGAGGGCGCGGTAGACCAGCGGCTTGGGCAGCGCCCACACCTGGCCGATCTCGCCCTCCGGCGCCATCAGCCGGGCCAGGGCGAAGCCGTGGCGGGGCCGTTCGGTGACCAGGCCGAGGACCGCCCACTCGCCGCAGGAGAGCGGAGGCGGGATCGGGGAGGCGTGCATCCCTGGACGGTAGCGCAGCGCGGGCGCCGGTTCGAGGGCGGATGCGCCATTTCCGGCGACTTCGGCGACAATGGGCTGGGGTCGCCCACGGCGGCCGGGAAGGTTGGTTCGCCCGCTCGGGCAGGGACAGGGAAGGGAGAGATGCGCGAGGTCACACCTCGTCACCGGGGCGCAGAGGACGGGAGTCCGGTCCGAGCGCGTGCCCACCGCCTCCGCCGGCGGGCCGCCGCCGGGCTGCTGGCCGCGGCCGCCGCGGTCGCGGTCGGGGCCGTCGAGGTCGCACCCGCACCGCTGACCACGCTGGCGGCGTCGGTGACGCCCCAGCAGCCGGACGCGACCCACACGCCCAAGCCGTCGCGGACCCCCAAGCCGACGCCGACGCCCAAGCCGCCGAAGACGACCCCGATCCCGGCGCCGCCAGCGCCACCTCCACCACCACCACCACCGCCGCCTCCGCCTCCGTCCCCGCCCGGGGCACC
>JAQBPH010000633.1:0-4172 GCA_028287625.1 Chloroflexota bacterium
GGAGAAGGCCGTGATGCCCATGCGGGGTTCAAGCGCCCCACCCGTGAAGCCGCTCAGCGGGTCCATTGTGAGCAACGCGCAGCGTTGCTCGTGGGACCTCGGCCCGTTGACCCTTCACGAGAAGCGCGCGAAGCGCGCGTCGCCGGCGAGTGCCGGCGTGGAGGGGGGTAGGCCCCGGCATCGGGCGCGCCAGCGCACGATGTCTTGGGCCTGAGCGGGGGGAGGCGTAGCCTCCCCCCGGTAAAAACACCGTGGAGAAACTGCCGCGAATCTCGACCGGCGGAAGAACGATGCTCAACCGGCGGCAGAACTGCCGAGCATCTCCACGGCACGGCAGAACAGCCGGGCATCTCCACCCAGTCGCAGATCGGCCGAGCGTCCCCACCGGGGCTCAGCTCTCCAGCCGGTACAGCTCGGCGGCGTTGCCGCTGAGCACGCGGCGGCCCACCTCGACCGCCTCCTCCTCTGCGAGCACCGCGGCATGGACGAGCTCGGCGAGCGCTCCGGCGAGGGCCTCGCGGTGGCGTCCGGCGGCCACCAGGTAGGCCTCGGGGAGGGCGCTGGCGTCGGTGGCGTAGAGCAGCTTGCTCCAGGGGCACAGCCCGAGCGCCTCGCGCATCGCCCGGGCGCCGTCGAGACCGGCCTGGGGGAGGGCGAGGGAGAGGTCCATGTGCACGTCGGCGTGCACCGCGCAGAGGTAGGCGGCCTCGCGGTGGTACGGGTAGCAGTGGAGGAGGACGACCCGCAGGCCGGCGACCCGCCCGCCGCCGAGCAGCGGCCGCAGGCCCAGCGGGCTGGTCTCCGCGAGGTCGGCGTCGGCGTCGCCGAGGCCGCAGTGCACCTGCAGCGGGACCTCCAGACGGCGCACCTCCTCGGCGGCGTCGAGGAGCAGGGTGTGGCAGAGGGGATCGCCCTGGAGGCGCACCTCCGCCCGGCCGGCGAGGCGGCGCATCTCGGCGTAGTCGGCGGCCGCGGCGGCCCGGTCGGGCGGTCGCAGCCGCAGGCTGGCGCGGTAGGCGGCGATGGTCTTCACCGCCACCGCCTGGCGCGCGGTGACGGCGCGGCGCAGCTCGGTGCGCACCGCCCCCAGCCACTCGCCGACGCTGGCGCAGTGGGGCACCAGGGTCTCGGCGAGGGTCTCGAGCCGGATCACCTCGCGCTGCGGCACCGGCACCGTGCGGGCGTGCTCCTCCGGGTCCATGGCGCCGTCGAGCGCGTGGCCGTGGTCGAGGAGCATCGCCCCGGTCCCGCTCCGGGCCAGCAGGGCGCCGAGGTGGACGGCCGGGTCGCGCCGGCCGCGCGCCTCCAGCACCGCCGCCTCGGTGGGGTCGCACGCGAGCTCGGCGCCCAGGCGGCGCAGGGCGTCGCGGTAGACGGCGGTGTGAGGGACGTGCTCGGCGATCTGGCGCGGCTCGAGGCTCTCGGAGAAGACCGAGCGCAGGTCGGCGGCGCGGATGCGGCGCTGCGGCCGGCGCAGCGGATGGCAGTGGTGGTCGACCGCGGCGACCCCGCTCCAGGCGGCGAGCAGCCGCTCTCGCATCAGTGGCGCAGCCGGTGCTGCCGGAACTCGAAGTCGGCGTCCTCGGCGGAGAAGGCCTCGACGTCGTCGCGTTTCACCGCCAGGTAGCAGGCGGCGAGGCGTGGCCCCAGGGCGTCGAGCAGCACCGGATCTCGCTCCAGCCGGTCGAGCGCGTCGGCGAGGCTGCCGGGCAGCCGCTCGGCGCCCTCGACGGTGGCGGGGTCGACCTCGACCGGCGGTGGCGGCTCCAGGCCCCGCTCAATGCCGTCGAGGCCGGCGGCGATCACTCCGCCGAGCGCGAGGTAGGGGTTGGCGCTGGCGTCGGAGGGCTTGAGCTCGAGGTTGAGCGTCGCCGCCTCGCGGCCCCAGTAGGGCGACGCGACCCGCAGCGCCGCCTCACGGTTGTCGTGGCCCCACACCCGGTGGGCCGAGGCCCAGGAGCGCGGGACCAGGCGGCGGTACGAGTTCACCGAGGCGCAGGTGAGCGCCACCAGCGCCGGCAGGTGGGCGAGCACCCCGGCGACGAACCGGCGTCCCATCGCGCTCAGCCCGTCGCCTGCGGTGGGGTCGTGGAACCCGTGGCGCTCGCCGGCGAGGTCGAGCGTGGAGAGGTGGAGGTGGCAGCCGTTGCCGGGCTGGTCGGGCCACGGCCTGGGTGCGAATGTGGCGTGGAGGCCGTGGCGGCGTGCGATCGACCGCACCGTCTCGCGGTAGAGCAGGTGCTGGTCGGCGGCCTGCAGCGCCGGGGCGTGGCGGATGGAGAGCTCCTGCTGCCCGTGGCCGAGCTCGGGGTAGTACTGCTCGACCGGCATCCCCTGCTCCTCCAGCGCCGTCACCACCTCGTCGATCACCTCGGCGGCGCCGTCCATGCCGCGGGCCTCGAAGCAGAGGCTGGCGTCGAAGGGCACCAGCTCGCCGTCCTGGTGGCGCGCCAGCGACCACTCCGGCTCGAAGGCGGCGACCACCGCCAGGTCGTGGCCGGTGGCCCGCTCGACCATCCGCCGGAGGAAGGCGCGCCCGTCGGCGTCGTACGGCTCTCCGCCGGTGGTCACCATGTCGACCAGCACCACCCCGGTGTGGGGCGCGTACGGAGCGACCACGAAGGTGGAGGGGTCGGCGACCAGGCGGATCTCGCCGACCGGGCCCATGCCGGGCACCGGCGCGAGCCGGTCGAGCATGGTGAAGGCCTGCATCGCCACGGTCAGGCCGATGCCGGCCTCCAGCCGCTCGGCCAGCTGGGTGGTGCCGGTCGCCTTGCCCCGGGTGATGCCGTCGGTGTCGCAGTAGAGGAAGCGCACCAGCCGCAGCTGCGCCGAGCGCGAGTGCTCGACGAGCCGGGCACGGTCGACCGCCTGCTCGGGCCCGGGTCGACGGTCCCGCGCGCCGGCCGGGGCGTCCTCAGCCGTCGATCCGCACCTCGGCGCCGTCCTGGTCCCAGCGGGTGTGGAAGGTGCCCTCGCGGTCGGTGCGCCGGTAGGTGTGGGCGCCGAACAGGTCGCGCAGCCCCTGGATGAGGTTGGCGGGGCCGCGCTCGCGGCGCAGCCCGTCGTAGTACGAGAGCGAGGAGGCGAAGGCGGGGACGGGCACGCCCAGCTCGACGGCGTCGCGCACCACCCGGCGCCAGGCGTCCTGCCGGGTGGCGAGCGCCTCGCGGAAGAAGGGCGCGAGCATCAGGCTGCGCAGCGTCGGGTGCTCCTCGTAGGCCTCGCGGATGCGGTCGAGGAAGCGCGCCCGGATGATGCAGCCGCCCCGCCAGATGGTGGCGATGGCGCCGAGGTGGAGGTTCCAGCCGTAGGTCTCGGCGGCGGCGACCATCTGGTCGAACCCCTGGGCGTAGCTGACGATCTTCGACGCGTAGAGCGCGTCGCGGACGTCGTCGACGAGGCGGTGGTCGGCGCCGTCGCCGAGGAAGCCGTCGGTGGGCCCGGCGAGCAGCGAGGCCGCCTCGGCGCGCTCCTCGCGGCGTGCCGACAGCATCCGCGCGAACACCGCCTCGGTGATCGAGGTGAGCGGCACCCCGAGCTCGAGCGCGTTCTCGCTGGTCCACCGTCCCGTGCCCTTCTGCTCGGCCTGGTCGACGATGGAGTTGACCAGGGCGCCGCCGGTGTCGTCGGTCTTGGCCAGCACCCGGGCGGTGATCTCGATCAGGTACGACTCCAGCTCGCCGCTGTTCCAGGTGGCGAAGATCCCGGCCAGCTCGGCGTCGCTGAGCCGCAGCGCATGGCGGAGCAGGTCGTAGGCCTCGGCGATGAGCTGCATGTCGGAGTACTCGATGCCGTTGTGCACCATCTTCACGTAGTGCCCGGCGCCGTCGGTGCCGATGTGGGTGCAGCAGGGGATGCCGTCCACCTGGGCGGCGATGCGGGTGAGCACCGGCGCGACCGCCTCGTACGCCTCCGCCGAGCCCCCGGGCATGATGCTCGGCCCCTCGAGCGCGCCGGTCTCGCCGCCGGAGACACCGGTGCCGATGAAGCGGAACCCCTGGCCCTCGACCTCCGCGGACCGGCGGCGGGTGTCGGTGAAGAGCGAGTTGCCGCCGTCGATGAGGATGTCGCCGGGGTCGAGGTGGGGGAGGAGCTCGGCGATGGAGGCGTCGACGGGAGCGCCCGCCTTGACCATGAGCAGGATGGGCCGGGGCCGCTCGATCGCGGCC
>JAQBPH010000656.1:0-2617 GCA_028287625.1 Chloroflexota bacterium
CTCGGAGAGCTCCGCCCCGGGCAGGCAGCCGACCACCTGGTTCACGTCGAGCAGGTAGGCGAAGACCCGGTCGGGGGGTGCGGCCACGGTGAACGAGCTCTCGATCTTCATATCGCCTCCTCGACGCGGCGGGAACGCCCAGAGTCTGCCTCCGCGGGGCACCCGGCCGCATCCTGCGCCGGGACAGCCGAACGGTGCCTGATACACTCGTGCCGTTCCTTATGCGAGGCAGGGGCAGGACAGTGGAAATCGGGCTGATCCTCCGCGAGCAGCTCGAATCGCTGCATTCCATCTCGCTGGAGATCGCGTCGCTGCGCGAGCTCTCCGAGGTGCAGGACCGGGCGCTCGGCTACTGCCTGGAGCTCACCGGCTCGGAGTTCGGCTTCATCGGGCTGCTCAACGACCAGCGCAACCACCTCGACGTCACCGCGATCAAGGGGTTCTCCCCCTCCGACCCCCGCTTCTACGAGCGCTTCCGGCTGATCCCGGTGCGCCCCAGCGTCTTCGGGGTCACCATCACCGAGGAGCGCTCCAACATCTCCAACGACGTGCTCAACGACCCGTCCCATGTCGGCCAGCCCAGGGGTCACCCCCCGACCCGCACCTTCCTCGGGGTGCCGCTGCGGGTGGGCACCACGGTGATCGGGATGATCGGGGTGGCGAACAAGCCGGGGGGCTACGTCGCCGACGACGAGCGGCTGCTCTCGACCTTCGCCAACCAGGTGGCGGTGGCGATCGACAACGCCCGGCTCTACGAGCGCCAGCGGGAGATGATCGAGGGTCTCGAGCAGCTCCACCGCCGCCTCGGCGAGGCGGAGCGCTCCCAGGTGCTGGCGCAGGAGCGCGACCGCATCGCCGCCGGTCTCCACGACCTCATCGAGCAGGGCATCTTCACCATCGGCCTCCAGCTCAGCTCGCTGCTGGAGGGTGAGGTCGAGCCGGCGATGGCCGCCCGCCTCCACGACATCCGCCAGCTCGCCGGCCGCACCTCCGAATCGGTGCGCGAGGTGATCTTCGCGCTGGCGTTCGCCGCCAACGGGAGCGCCGACCTCACCACCTCGGTGCGGCGGCTGCTGCGCGAGGCGTCCCAGGCGCACGAGCTCGAGACCGACCTCGTGGTGAGCGGCGACCCGGTGGCGACGGTGGCGACGGTGGCGCCCATCCTGCTCGCGGTGCTCCGGGAGGCGCTCGCCAACGTCGCCCGCCATGCCCATGCGCGGATGGTGCTGGCGAGCCTCCGCTACGCGCCCGACCGCGTCGACATGGTGATCCAGGACGACGGCGTCGGTGCCCCGGAGCTGGTGCTGCACAGCTACCGCGAGAGCCATCTCCACTTCGGGCTGCGCCACATGCGCGAGCAGATCGTCGGGCTCGGCGGCAGCTTCGACGTGTCCAACGGCGAGGAGAGCGGCCTGTCGGTGCGGGTCAGCACGCCGCTGCAGGAGCGCCCGGCGTGATCCGGGTCGTCATCGTCGACGACCACGAGATGGTCCGCGAGGGGCTGCGCACCATCCTCCAGTCGGAGCCCGACCTCGAGGTGGTCGGCGACACCGGCCTCGGCGGGGCGGTCCCCGACCTGGTCGCGCGCACCGAGCCGGACATCGTGCTCCTCGACGCCCGCCTCCCCGACATCAGCGGGCCCGAGGTCTGTCGCCGGCTGCGCAGCTCGCACCCGGCGGTGCGGGTCATCATCGTCACCACCTTCTCCGACGACGACCTGGTCGACGAGTGCATCCGCGCCGGCGCCCGCGGTTTCGTGGTCAAGGACGTCGAGAAGTTCAGCCTCAAGCAGAGCGTGCGCGCGGTGCACCGGGGCGAGGGGGCGATCGCCCCCTCCATCGCCGGCCGCATCCTCGACCGGATCCGGGTGCAGACGGCCACCGCGGACCCGTCCCAGCCCACCTTCACCCCGGTGCAGACCCAGATCCTGCGGTTGATCAGCGAGGGCTTCTCCAACCGCGAGATCGCCGCCCAGGTGCACCTCAGCGAGAACACCGTGAAGTCGCACGTGCAGGAGATCTTCCACCGGCTCGAGGTGCGCAACCGGGTGGAGGCGGCGATCCGCGCCACCAAGGAGGGCCTGATCTAGCCGGAGCGGGACGCGGAGGCCCCTCCTCTGTCATTTGCGATAGGCCGGGACTACCTCGCCGGTACGGCGACAGCTCTCCCCGCCGGCGGCATGCTTTGGCGAGGCGGCGACGGCGCCGCAGACGGTGTCACGAGGAGAGCTCGCTCATGGTCCAGATGGCACAGGCTCCGGCAAAGGCTCCGGTGGTCGTCGACGTCTCCTGGGATCCGATCACCAGGATCGTCGGCAGCCTCGGGATCTTCACGAAGATCGACTTCGCCAACCGTGTCTGCGTCGACTGCCGCAGCACGTCGTCGATCTTCCGCGGCTACAGCATCTTCATGAAGGGGAAGGATCCCCGGGACAGCCACGTCATCACCAGCCGAATCTGCGGCATCTGTGGTGACAACCACATGGTCTGTGCGACCTACGCGCAGAACATGGCGTTCAGCGTCCGCCCGCCCGCGATGGGAGAGTGGATCGTCAACCTCGGCGAGGCCGCCGAGTACATGTTCGACCACAACATCTTCCAGGACAACCTGTTGATGG
>JAQBPH010000041.1:0-21289 GCA_028287625.1 Chloroflexota bacterium
AGCGAGCAGCTGGCGAGGAGCATCCGGCCGCGCCGCCGCCGCCGGCTGCGCGCCGTGCTCATCGGCACCGCCGTCGTGGGCGTCGCCGCCGGGGTGGTCATCTCCCCGCTCGGCGCCCGCCTGCGGAACCTGTGCGGCCTCGGCACAGCCTCCGAGCCGGCCCCGGCGGCGCCGGGCATCGTCCTGCCGGGTGATCCCGGGGCCACCACCCCGGAGACCGACGCCGAGGCGGTCTCGGGCGGTGAGACGGGCGCCAACGGCGACCGCGTGCTCAGCAGCGGCCGGACCGCGCGGACCGCGCAGACCGAGTAGTCACCGGCGGCCGCGTGGGTGGCGGGTGTCCCGGCTAGAGGATGCCCGCCATCCGCAGCGTGTTCATCAGCGGCGCGTGCAGGCTGATGATGGCGAGCACGCCGAGGATCAGCCGGCGGCGCCGCGCGCCGATCAGGGTGAGGGCGGCGGTCAGCACCGCCATGGCGAGGAGGAGCTTGGCCGCGAAGGCCAGGCTGGGATGGGCGGTGAGCGGGCCGGCGAAGATCGGGTTGGCCTCGGCGAAGCGGCCGCTGCTCAGCGCCACGTGGGTGGTGACCGCATCCAGCATCTGCCCGACCATGAAGGCGACCGCCAGGATCCGCACGAGCGGGTCGGCGAGGGAGCCCAGGCGGGAGGCGGCCACGGCGACGCGCAGCGGTCGTGCGGTTCCCTCCTGGACGGCCATCTCGGGCTCCTCGATGATCCGGAGCTGCGCACCACCTTGGGGCGGTGCCCGGCTCCAGCCGCGGTCTGAGGGTGTAACGTCGACGTGACGTCAACAATTGCGGCGATCGCCGCCGGGGAACGGACGGTCGGGTACACTCGCCCTTCCATGCCCGATGATCGCCCCCGCGGCCGCCCCCCCTTCACCCCGCAGCGTCCCCGTCCTGCCGGCGCGCCGCCGTTTGCGCCGCGCGGCCCCGGGGGCCCGCCCTTCGCCACCCGACCGGGGCCCCCGCCCTTCACCCCCCGCCCCGGGGGCGCGCCGCCCCCGCCGCGTGCCGTCACCGAGCCGCTCCACACCGTGCGGCTGCGCGACGGCGAACGCGAGGTCGAGGTGAGCGGCTCGGCGGGGTTCGTCCGGCAGCTCCTCGACGACCTGCCCGCACTGCTGGGGAGGCTGCGCGCCGAGCCCGCGCCCTCCCGGCCCGCGTCGATCTCCATGCCTCCCCCGCCCACCCTCCCCACGGTGGTGGCAAGGCCGGCCCCGCCCGAGGCGGTCGAGGAGCCGGTCGAGGTGGAGACCCCCAAGCCGGCCACCAACGGCCACGCGCCCATGGATGCGGTCACCCGCCAGGTGCTCGCCGTCATGCGCAAGTCCGGCCGCCCGATCAGCATCGCGGAGATCCGCGAGCGCCTCTCCGAGCCGGTCAGCGGCCAGCAGGTGCGCCGCGTCCTGGAGCGGGCGTCGGAGAGGGTGGTCAACACCGGCGGCCGGCCGGCCGAGTACCGCCTCCGCTAGCCACCGGGGCGACGTGCTCACCCTGGCGGCGCTCCCATGGGTGGCCGCCCACCGCGACGCCGAGGCGGCGCTGCTTCGCGTCGAGGGAGCCACGCTCACCGCGTCCGCCCTCGACCGCGCCGCCGCCGGGATCGCCGCCTGGCTGGAGCGGCAGGGGGTTGGCGCCGGCCACCGCGTCGCGGTGCTCTGCGGCAACGGCCTCGCCTTCCCTCCTCTCTACTACGGTGCCCTGCGCCGCGGCTGCGTGGTCGCCCCCCTCTCGACCAGCTCGCCGCCCGCCGAGGTCGCCCGGGTGCTGCGCGCGGTGCGGGCCCGGGTGCTCGCCTGCGACCCCGAGAACGCCGGTGCCGCCACCGCCGCCCTCGAGCTGGCGGGCACCGGCGCCCGCCGCCTGGTGGTCTCCGAGGGCACCGCGGGCGCGCCGCCGGGGGCGGACCTGCTCGACCTCGCCTCCCTCGTCGAGCACCCGCCGGCCGACCCGCCGCCGCTGCCCGCGGGCGCGCCCGCGGTGATCCTCGCCACCTCCGGCACCACCGGCACCCCGCGCCGCGCCCTCCACTCCCACGCCGGCCTGCTGCTCAACGCCGGGGCGGTGGCCGCCGAGATGCTCTGCCTCTCCGCCGCCGACGTCCAGCTCGGCGCCCTGCCGCTGGCCCACAGCTTCGGGATGAGCGCGGTGCTCAACGCCTCGGTATTCGCCGGGGCGTCGGTGCGGCTGGTGCGCCGGCCCGGCGTCGCCGAGCTGCGGCGGCTGCTCGGCGCCGGGGAGGTGACCGTGGTCCAGGCGGTTCCCACCCTGCTCGCCCGCCTCGCCGAGACCTCGACCGCGCCCTGGGCGGGGGTTCGCCTCTGCGTCGTCAGCGGCGCGCCGCTCCCCGAGGGGCTGCCGGCCCGGATCCACCGCCTCCTCGCCGGGCGGCTGCTCGAGCGCTACGGCATGACCGAGGTCTCACCGCTGACGGTGCGGGAGGTGCCCGCCGGCGGCGGCGAGCCGGGCGACGTGGGCCTGCCCCTGCGGGGGGTGGTGGTGCGGGTCGCCGGGGGCGGCGCCGAGGGCGAGCTGGAGGCGGCGGCGCCGTCGATGTTCCTCGGCTACGACGGCGACCGCCGCGCCACCGCCGAGGTGCTCCAGGGCGGGCTGCTCCGCACCGGAGACCTCGGGCAGGTCGGCGCCGGGGGCCGGGTGAGGGTCACCGGCCGTCTCAAGGAGGTGATCGTGCGCGGCGGCAACAACGTCGCCGCACGCGAGGTCGAGCGGGTGCTCGAGTCCCACCCCGGGGTGGCGGAGGCGGCGGTGCTGGGGATGCCCGACGCCGACCTCGGCGAGGAGGTGGCGGCGGCGCTGGTGCTGCGTCCGCGCACGCCGGGCGACGTCGTCGCCGAGCTGGAACGGCTCTGCCGCGAGCAGCTCGCCCAGTACAAGCGGCCGCGCCTCTGGCATGTGCTCGAGAGCCTTCCCCGCACCGCATCGGGGAAGGTCCGCAAGGGCGAGCTGCGCGAGCTGCTCATCGAACGATCGCCCCGTTGACCCCGGTCGCCACGCTACCTTCAAAGACACCACAAGGTTCAGCGCGAAACGGCGTTGTAGGGACGGTTCCCGCACTGGGCTCGACACCACGTCCTGGGCCGCCCACCCCTCCTCCTCGGTGGGCGGCCCCTGTCCCGCCTCCGAGCAGGTCGAGGTGGTGGCGCGGTGCGTTGGCGATACCATGCCGCCCGTGCCCGGCGTCGCGACGGTTCCGCGGAGTCCCGAGCCGCGATCGCCGCTGGCCGCGAAGCTCGACCTGCGCGCCTGCCTGTCGCGGCTGAGGTCGGCGCTCGACGGCGCGCGGACGCACGCCGCGTCGCGCGCGCCCTCGCCGTGAGCGCCGAGCCCCGGCCCTCGGCCCGGCCGCCACGCACCCTGCGAGGTGATCGCTCGTGCACGCTGCCCGAGGTGGCGCTCGCCGACGCCGACACCGACTCGCTGGTGG
Organism: Chloroflexota bacterium; assembly: GCA_028287625.1. GTDB lineage: Bacteria > Chloroflexota > Dormibacteria > Aeolococcales > Aeolococcaceae > CF-96. The sequence continues at coordinate 3,469 of JAQBPH010000041.1, forward strand.
CCGCGCTGCTCTGCCGGCTGGGCGAGGACCTCACCCGCGAGGGCCTTCGCAACACGCCGGAGCGGGTGGCGCGCAGCCTCGACTTCCTCACCGGCGGCTACCGCCAGGACGTCCACGGCGTGGTCAACGGCGCCGTGTTCGCCGAGCCCTACTCGGAGATGGTGCTGGTCAAGGACATCGAGGTGTACAGCCTCTGCGAGCATCACCTGCTCCCCTTCTTCGGCAAGGCGCACGTCGCCTACATCCCCGACGGCCGCATCATCGGGCTGAGCAAGCTGCCCCGCCTCGTCGAGGTGTTCGCACGGCGGCTGCAGGTGCAGGAGCGGCTGACCACCGAGATCGCCGAGGCGGTCGACGAGGTGCTCGCGCCCGCCGGGGTCGGGGTCATCATCGAGGCCGTCCACCTCTGCATGATGATGCGCGGGGTGCAGCAGCAGAACAGCCGCACCGTGACCTCGAGCATGCGCGGCGTCTTCCTCGGCGATCCGCGCACCCGGGAGGAGTTCCTGTCCCTCGTCCACAGCGATTCGCGTCTGACCCCATGACGCTCTAGGCGAGAACGTCCTCCCCGGGGTCGCTCTGGAACATGCCGTAGAGCAGCAGCAGCGAGGGCACGAGCAGCGCCGTCCCCGCCGCCAGGCAGACCACCAGCGGACGCAGCGTCGACGCCGGCGCCGCCCCCTCGTCGATGCTGAGGTGGGTGCCGAGCAGCATCGGGTACTGGCCCACCGCCCACCCCCAGAGCACCCCCACCACCGCCAGCGCGGCGGTGACCCGCACCGCGAGGTAGCGGCGCACCGTCAGCAGCGCCAGCGAGGCGAGGCCGAGGGCGCCGCTGGCGAAGATCAGCGGCAGTGCCGGGCCCGTGAGCCGGCCGAAGAGGCGCGGGGCGTCCTGCTGGAGCACCACGATGCCGCCCAGCGCGACCACGCCGACCAGCACCCCCATCAGCAGCGCGCGCCGGCGGAACCGCTCGGCGAGGTCGGACTCCCCCGAGCGGCGGGCGTCGGCGCAGAGGTAGACGGCGGCGAGGTAGCTGCAGATCCCCACCGCCAGCGTCCCGCCCAGCACCCCGCTGGGGGTGAGCCAGCTGCGCAGGACGTCGCCGTCGCCGATCGCCGTGGGAACCCGGCCGGAGGCGATCGCTCCGGCGGAGGTGCCCAGGAAGAAGGGGGTGACCACCGAGGAGAGGGCGAAGGCGGCGCCGAACAGCCTCTGCAGCGCCGGCTCGGTGACCGACTTGCGGAAGGCGAAGGCGGAGCCGCGCAGGATGACGCCGAAGGCGACCGCGGTGAGCGGGATCGACAGCGTCGCCATGATCGCCGCGAAGGCGGTGGGGAAGGCGGTCCACACCACCACCAGGGCGAAGATCAGCCACACGTGGTTGGCCTCCCACACCGGCCCGATGGAGTGCTCGATGCGCGCCCGCTCGCGCGCCCCGTCCTCGGGGCCGCCCGCGAGCAGGTCCCACAGCCCGGCGCCGAAGTCGGCGCCGCCGAAGAGGACGTACGCGGTGATGCCGGCCCAGAGGAAGACGAGCACGATCTGAGCCATGGCGGTCAGGCGCTCGCCACCGGGCCCTGCCGGCGCAGCACGTAGACGGTGGACACGGTGAGCACGGTGTACACGCCCACGAGCACGACCAGGCCGATGGCCAGCCCCGGAGCGGTGTTCACCGCATCCGCGGTGCGCATCACGCGGTAGACGATCCAGGGCTGGCGTCCCACCTCGGTGGTCACCCACCCGGCCTCCATCGCGGCGACCGACGCCGGCCCCGCCAGCACCGCGGCGCGGAGGAACCACCGTGAGCGCGGCAGCTCGCGGCGCCGTCCCCAGGTGAGGCCCAGCCAGGCGCCGAGGACGAGCAGGCCGGTGCCGATGCCCACCATCAGGTCGAAGGCGAGGTGGACCACGTTCACCGGCGGGCGCTGGTCGACGGGTACGGCGTCGAGCCCCGAGACACGGGTGTCGGTGCGCCCGGTGAGCAGCAGCGAGAGCCCGTGGGGGATGACGATCGCGTAGCGCAGCCGCCCGTCGACGACCACCCCGCCGACGTGCTCGGCGGGCCCGATCTCGGTGGAGACCTGCGCCTCCATGGCCGCCAGCTTCACCGGCTGATGGTCGGCGACGTAGCGCGCCGCCGCGTCGCCGACGACGATCTGCGCCGGCGTGAACACCGCGGCGAGGCTGAACGGGATCAGGAAGGCGGCCCGCTGCCCGGGCCCGCGACGGCCGCGGAGCAGGCCGAGCGCGTGCACCGCGGCCACCAGGTAGCCGGTGACCATGATCGCCGCGATGATCATGTGCGCCGACTGCACCGGCGTCGCCGGGTTGAACATCGCCGCGATCGGGTCGGGGTCGAGCACCCTCCCGCCCACCAGCCGGAAGCCCTGGGGGTCGTTCATCCACGCGTTGGCGCAGACCACGAAGAAGGCCGACAGGACGCCGGCGACGACCACGGGCACGCCGGTCAGCAGGTGCCGCCTCGGGCTCAGCCGGTTCCAGCCGTACAGGTAGATCCCGATGAAGATCGCCTCGATGAAGAAGGCGAATCCCTCGAGCGCGAAGGGCAGCCCGAAGACCGCGCCGTAGCCGCCCATCAGCCGCGGCCAGAGGATGCCCATCTCGAAGGAGAGGATCGTCCCCGAGACCGCGCCGACCGCGAAGAGCACCGCGGCGGCCTGCGACCAGCGCCGGGCGAGCTCGCGGTGGACGCTGTCGCCGCGGCGCAGCCCCAGGCCCTCGGCGACGAGGATGACGACGGGGAATCCGACGCCGAGGCAGGCGACCACGATGTGCCAGCCCAGCGAGAGCGCCATCTGGAACCGGGCGGCCAGCAGGTTGGAGCCGGCCGCGGCCAGCATGCTCAGCCGCCCGGCCGCGGGCCGGGGATCAGCGGCTCACCGCCTCGACCAGCGCCCCCCGCACCCGCAGGATCTCCCTCGCCTGCTCGAGGTGGGCGCGCAGATGACCGACGATCAGGGGCTGCAGGTCGCCGGCGGTCAGGCGGGGCAGGGGGACGAACTCCGCCTCCTTCCCCAGCACCGCCGGGTCGGCTGCGGGGAGGCAGTCGTCGAGGGCGCCACGGAGCGAGGCGATGCGGTTCGCGGCCTCCTCCGCGGACGCGGGCAGCGAGCCCATGACGTCGTGGCCGACCTCCTCACGGAACCCGGTCAGCTCGGGGCGGTGGCGGAGCCGTTCGACGGCGGCGATCCACAGCAGGCCGGAGAGGTGGGTGTGGGAGACGACCTGGGCCACCGTCCACCCGCCGTCCGGGATGGCCCGGTGGAGGTCGGCGTCGGAGATCCGCCGGAGGACCTCCTCGAACTCGACGAGGATGAGGCTGGCCTCGGCCGCCGCCTCGCGCATGGTCTCCGCGCTCATCAACCCGCCTCCTTCGGTGAACCGCTCAGCGGGTCATTGTGCCGCGCGCCATCGGGGAGGCGTGGGCGCTGCCGGACGGCGCCGGGGCCGTCCCCCCGGTGACCGACTGGCCGACCGGCGCCGAGGTGGAGGCGGCGAAGCTGGGGCTGCCGCTGTAGACCGCGGTGATGCTGTGGGGCCCGGCCGCGAGGGTGCGCAGGGTCAGGGTGCTCCGGCCCCCGGCCAGCGGCCGCACCGCCAGCACGGTGGTCCCGTCCTTGAAGGTCACGCTGCCGGTGGGGGTGCCCGCGGCACTGCCGACGGTGGCGGTGAAGGTGACCGGCACGCCGCTGCGCGAGGGGTTCGCGGAGGAGACGACCGCCGTCCGGGTCGCGGTGGTCCCGGGCGGGCTCACCGCCTGGCTGACCGCCGCCGAGCTCGAGGCGCCGAAGGTGGGATCGCCCCCGTAGGCGGCGCTGAGGGTGTGGGGGCCGGCGCCGAGCGACGAGGTGACCAGGCTGGCCCGCCCGCCCGACAGGGGGCGGACCGACAGGGTGGCGTCGCCGTCGCGGAAGGTGACGCTGCCGGTGGGAGCCCCGCCGGTGCCCGCCACGCTGGCCACCAGGGTCACCGCCTGTCCCACCGTCGAGGGATTCACCGAGGAGCTGAGGCTGGTCGTCGACGCGGCGGTGCCGGCGGTCGCCACCGTCTGGGTCACCGCCGGCGAGGTGGAGGCCGCGTAGGTCGAGTCGCCGCTGTAGTCGGCGGTGACGGGATGGTCGCCGACGCTCAGGCTGCTGACGGTCAGGCTGGAGCGGCCCCCGGAGACGGGGCGGGTGGCGAGCAGGGTGGCGCCGTCCTTGAAGTCGACCGTCCCGGTGGCGGCGCCGCCCGCGGCGCTGACGGTCGCCACCAGGGTGACCGCCTGGCTCTCCACCGACGGGTTGAGCGAGGAGCGCAGCGCCGACTGGGTCGGGGTGAGCGCCGGCGCGGCGACGGCGGTCACCCACACCGCGGAGACCGCGGCGGTGCAGAGCCCGACCGCGAGGGTGACCAGGCGGGGGCGGCGCCGCGAGAGGGCGCGACGTTCGAGCTCGCGGGGACATGTGAACGTGGACGTGGACATGAGGGAGCCCCTCCGGTGCTGCGACGTGTGCTGGATCGAGCCGGTATTGTCACAAGCTCCGAGCGGACTGGCAACGGCCTGGTGAGGACATGGGCAGCGCACTGTCCTGGATCGGCGTCGTCGCCGGCCGGGCGACACTCAGGAGTGTCCTGATCACCATGGTCATCCCCCGATCGACGAGCTCGTCCATCACCGGCGCGGTGAGGCCCCGCCCGAGCCGGACTGATCCCCCGCCGGGGGGCTGGCGCGTCCACCGGTGATGCGCTAGGGTTCGCAGCCGGGCCCGACGGCGCCCGCCGCCCCTTCCCCTCGACGTCCATGCAGCTCCCGGCGACGACGCCCCCCGTCCCCGTCCTGCGCCTGCTCGGCGTGCTGCTCGCGCTGAGCACGGGCCTGGGCGTCTGGCTCACGGCCCGCACCCCGGTCCGGGCGGCGGCCGCCGCCCACTACCCGGCCCAGGCGGTCGGCAACGACATCTCCTTCCCGCAGTGCGGCCACGACTACCCCGACGACCCCGCCTTCGGCATCGTCGGTGTCACCGGCGGTCGCGCCTTCACCGGGAACCCCTGCGTCCGGTCGGAGTTCACCTGGGCGCACAGAGCGGGGTCGCACGCGTCGGTGTACCTCAACGTCAACTACGCGCGGCCGGAGTACCAGAGCTTCGCCGCGCACGCGCTGCAGGGTCCCGCGGGCGGCTGCGAGCCGTCCCAGAACCCGTGCACCGCCTACAACTACGGCTGGAACGCCGCCGTCGACGCCGTCTCGCGCGCCCGCGACGCCGGCGCCGAGCCGGCGATGTGGTGGCTCGACGTGGAGACCGCCAACTACTGGGCCGATCCGCCACGTCTCGCCCTCAACGCACGCGTCATCCAGGCGGCGCTCGACATGCTGCGGTCGCGCGGCCTGAGCGCGGGCATCTACTCGATCAACGAGACGTGGGCGCGAATCCCCGGGAGGGACTACCGGCCCGGGGTGCCGGTCTGGTACGCGGAGACGGACCCGGCCGCCGGCCAGGCCAGCGCCTCGCACTACTGCGACCCCGCGTACGCGTTCACCGGTGGTGCGGTCTGGCTGGTGCAGTGGAGCGACAGCGTCGACCACGACTACGCCTGCCGGGTCACCGCCCCACCGCCGGCGCCGGCCCCGGGCGGATGCCTCCTGCCCCAGCCGCCGGTATGCCTGCCCCCGAGCCTCACCAGCCCGCTGCCGCGTCCCCACCGCGAACCCTGACGGACACAGGAGGGCCCGGAACGCATCCGCGTCCCGGGCCCGGTCGGGAGCAGGTCAGCCGTGTGAAGGACAGGTCACTGGTAGGTGGTGCCGCCATACGCATCGCTCCGGGGAGCGGTCAGGATGCGCACCAGCTTGACCACGAGGTACGCCGCGATGAGATAGACGAGCATCGCGATCAGCGAGCCGATCTCGACCACGTTGCCCCTGCTGGCGTAGTCGGCGGTGATGCCACGGAAGGGTGCCACCAGGGGAGCGCTCAGCCCGTAGATGAAGGAGACGAAGCCGGTGTCGTTGGCCGCGGCGGCGCGGAAGACGACACGCAGGCCGATGATCGCCTCGACGAGGCCGAGCAGGAACCAGACGGTCTGGACCACGCGGAAGGAGGGGTCGCCCGCCACCATGGTGCGGCGGCGCGCCATCACCGGTCTGCCGGAGATGTCGGCCTCGTCGCGCTCCTCGGCGACGATCGGCGGTTCGGTCGTGGTCATCGTGAATCTCCTCTCGGGCGGCCGTCGGGGCCGCCGCCGGTAGCCCCCAACTCTCTGATCAGCGCCCTCTAGCGCTGGCTGATGAACTTATATCAGCGATATCAGATCCCGTCAAGAGCTTAGACGCGATCGGAGATCCTGGAAGGTTCTCGAGGGAGTCGCCTACTCACTCCTCGCGTAGGAACGGAAGCGCCGCACGATCTCGGGGATGAGGTTGACCGCGACCCGCGGGTGGGCCATGAGGAACTCGCGGAAGGTGCCGTTGGGCAGCACCAGGCAGCGGAGCATGGTCCTGGCGCGGACGGTCGCGGTGCGGGGCCCGCCGTCGAGGGCGCTGACCTCGCCGAAGAAGTCGCCCGGCCCCAGCTCGGCGATCTGGGTGCCGTCGACCTCCACGGTGGCCCTGCCGTCGAGGATGAAGAAGAACTCCAGCCCGGTCCGGTGCTCGTGGAGCACGCCGTGCTCGGGGAGGAAGGTGGTCTCGTCGAAGGTCCCCGCGATCTCCTGGAGCTCGTGCTTGGAGATCCCCGCGAAGAGTGGCGAGCGCGCCAGCGCGGGCACGACGTCGTCCCGAGCCCTCATTCCGTGGCCTCCGCCCCCGTCATCTCCTGGTACGCCCGGTGGCAGGACGTCGGCGACATGATAGTCGAGCCCCTCAGCCGCCCTCCTCCGCCCGGGGACCGCGCAGCCGGTGCAGATCGATCCTGCCGGGGACGCCACGCAGGTGGTGGCGGGGCAGGCGGGTCCACGCGTAGCCGGCGGCGGTGGCCTCGCGCAGCGCGGAGTCGCCGACGACGGTGCCCGCTCGGGCGACGGCGGCGATGCGGCTGGCGAGGTTGACGGTGTGCCCGAACCAGTCGCCGGCACGCGGGACCGCCGGCCCGAAGGCGGCGCCGGCATGGAGCGGAGGCAGGGTCCCGCGCTCGGCGTCGACCGCGGCGCAGAGGCGGAGCAGGGAGTCGAGCAGCGCGGCGGGGTCGGGTGACACCAGCATGGCGGCATCGCCGAGGTACTTGACCGGCCGCACCGGCGGGACCACGACCCCCGCGGCCAGGGTCGCCAGCCGGCCCGCCACCCGTCCCACCTCGTCGGCCGGGACCCGCGCCCCCAGCCGGGTGAAGCCGGACAGGTCGGCGAAGGCCACGGCCACCGGCTCGACCGCCGACCCTCGCCCGCCGGCGATCTGGGAGTGGCTGAGCACCTCGGAGCGGATCGCCTGGCGGAGATGCTGGGTGAGATGGTGCTCGAGGGTCTGGCCGAGGAGGGGGCGCAGCTCCTCGGCGACGGCCCGGTAGCGGCGGGCGACGTCGAGCTCGCTGTCGCCCGGGTGGAGGAACGCCTCCCCCACCATCCGCACCACCGTCTGGGCGAGTGCGGGCAGCCACTGTCCGGAGATCCGTGCCATCTCCAGCAGGCCGTCCGGGGGCAGCCCGGCCTGGACCACCCGGGCGAGGACGCGCGCCGCCTCCACGTCCTCCTCGCCGGCCACGGGCAGGTCGGCGGCCGGGAGGGTGAGACCCAGCGCGGTCGCGTAGGCACGGAGCAGGTGACGGTCGACGCCGGCGCGCTGGGCGACGTCGTCGAGCGTGTACTCGCCCCGGCCGCCCAGCGCCAGCTCGGCGGGGAGCAGGGCGAGCCGGTTCTCGGCGGCGGCGCCGCGCAGCTCCTCGAGGGTGGCGCCCTGGCGGCTCAGGTCCTCGAGCAGCTGGATGCGGGCGCGGCGTTCCGGCTCGGAGAGCCCGTCGAGCAGCCCGGCGGCCTCCCACCGCCCCAGCTCGGGGTCGGGTTCTGGGCCGGTCCCGCCGCTCAGCAGTGACCGGCGCCGTGCACCGCCAGCGCCGCGTCGAGGCGCGGCACCCCGCCCGCGCTCCTGCGCGCCGTCGAGAGGATGCGCTGGCGCGCCTGTGGGCCGTCGAGCCCGCAGGAGAGCAGCAGCGCGAGCACGCCGGCGACGTGCGGTGCGGCGAACGAGGTGCCCTGCTCGGCCGTGTAGCCGCCGTTGGTGAGCGCGGTGGAGAGCACCAGCCCCTTGGCGTGCGGGCCGCTGGTCGACTGCCCGCTGTCGCCCCCGGGGGCGTAGACGTTCACCCCGCCACCGTTGGCCGAGTAGGGGGCGACGGAGGCGTCGGGTCCGAGCGCCCCGACCACGAGGGCGACGTCGGTGACCGAGTCGTAGTCGGTCAACGGGAGCGAGCTGTTGCCGGCGGCGAGCGCCACCGCCGTCCCGCTCTGCACCGCGGCGCGCACCGCGTCGGGGATGCTGCTGCCGGCGATCAGCGGCGCCAGCGGGATGTCCGAGCCCAGGCTGAGGTTGATGACCTTCGCGCCGCGGCTGACGGCGTACCTGATGGCGCCGGAGACGTCGGCGTCGCAGCCCTGGCCCGACCTGTCGATCACCTTGATGATCAGCGCCCTGGCGTCGGGGGCGACCGAGGCGATGCCGGTGCCGTTGTTGGTGTTGGCGACCATCAGCCCGGTGGTCATCGTGCCGTGGCCGACGTCGTCCTGCACCGAGGGCTGGTCGGTGGCCTGCAGGGTGCCGTCGCACTTGGTGAAGCGCCCGCCGGTGACCAGCCTGCCGGCGAGGTCCGGGTGGTTGAAGTCGGCGCCGCTGTCGATGTCGGCGATGAGCACGCCCGAGCCGGTGCTCGCCGTCCAGGCGCCGGGTGCGTCGATGCTCGCCGGCTGGCCGCTGAGGGGCCACTGGTCGTGCTGGACGAAGTACGGGTCGTTGGGGGTCGCGGTGCCCGCCGCCTGCGCCGGCACCGCGGCGGCGAGGGCGAGGACGGTGGCGCAGCCGCAGAGCAGCCACGGCCGGCGCACCCGCCGCGGTGGCGGCTGGACGTGGGAGGCGCCGTCCCGCCGGCGACCGTGGCACCCGTGCACGAGACGGAATCCTACGCCCCGCTGGACGAGGCATGCCCCGGGACTGCGGGGCGGCGTAAGGGAACATCTGTTCTGCTACAATCCTGTGGTGATCCGCACCTCCCCGGCGCCCGCGGCACCGACACCGGTCGAGCTCCTCGACCAGGCGGTGGCGGCGGTGCGGGCCGAGCCGATCGACGGCCTCCATGACACGGCGCTGGGCGAGCGGATCGTGGCCCTGGCCCGGGCGATCGACGCTCTCCAGGGCGACCGCGCTCGCTGCGTTGCCGGCTTCGAGCGCCAGCGGGGACATCGCACCGAGGGAGCGACCTCGTGGTCGCCTGGGCGATCGCACGCTGCCGGATGTCCCCGGGCGCAGCCGCCGAGATGGTCTGCACGGCGCGCCAGCTCGAGGAGCTGCCCGAGACCGCCCGGGCGCTGCGCGAGGGCGAGATCGGCTACCCGCACGCCTCCGTCATCGCCCGCACCGCGGGTGACATCGGCGCCGGGGTGGTGCGCGAGGCCGAGGCGGACCTGCTGACCCGGGCCCGCGGCTTCGACGTCCGCGAGTTCGCCTGCCTGATGCGCAGGTTCCGGGAGTGCGTCGACCCCGACGGCGCGCTGCGCGACGCCAACCGCGACCACGAGCGCACTCGCGTCCACCTCAGCCAGACCCTGGGCGGCAGGTTCCGGCTCGACGGAGACCTCGATGCCGAGGCCGGCGCGACCCTCTCCACCGCGCTGAACCGCTACATGCGACCGGTCCCCGGCGATCGGCGCTCCGCGAGTCAGCGCCGCGCCGCCGCGCTCGTCGAGCTGTGCCACCGCGACCTCACCCATGAGGAGCGTCCGCAGCTGGCGGGCCAGCGCCCCCACCTCTCGGTGACGGTGCCGGTCGCCACGCTGAGCGGCGAGCCCGGCTGGCCGGGTGGCGAGCTGCGCTGGGGCGGCCCGGTGGTCGCCGACACCGCGCGCCGCCTCGCCTGCGACGCGGTGCGCACCGACGTGACCGTGGGACCCGAGGGGGAGCTGCTGTCGGTGAGCCGCCCGGCGCCCACCGTGCCACCGTGGCTGCGCCGGCAGCTGGCGGCCCGGGATCGGGGCTGCCGGTTCCCCGGCTGCGACCGTCCTCCCGAGTGGACCGAGGCGCACCACATCGTGCCACGCGCGGCGCACGGCCCCAACGACCTGCCCAACCTCGTGATGGTCTGCAGGCTGCATCATCGACTCGTCCACGAGGGCGGGTGGCGGATCCGTCGGGGCGAAGAGGGCGACGTGGAGGCGGAGCCGCCCTGATGCTGCCGACGCGCTGATCCGAGCCATCCCGGAGCGAAGGGTCGGCTAGAGTGCAGGCCGCGCGGGCGGGTAGCTCAGCCGGTTAGAGCGAGGGGCTCATAACCCTTGGGTCGCAGGTTCGAATCCTGCCCCGCCCAGCTTCGGGACCGGGCCGCGGTGACCCCGCTGGGCGGGAGGAGAACCACTACCCGGGCCGAGCCGGGAACGTGAGCCTATCTTTCGCCCCCTGGAAGAACTGGCCTCTGGAGCGCACCTGACGTGCGCGGCCGGGCTCGGCGAGAACGGGCCGCCGCGTCAATTGGGGATGACGCCCCCTGGTCGATGCCCTCGACGAGCAGGGCGGCGCGATCCGGGCCGAACACTCGCGTGATCACATGGTTGACCAACTGCCTCGAGTAGAGAGCGCAGTAGGCCCTGATGCTGGTGGGGCGGGCGATTTGAGGGCCATCCTGGAACCCGGCTCATACCGCGTGAACTCGGTCCTCGCCAACTGCGGAGGGATCTCCTTCGATCTTGTGGCTGCGGACGGACATAGGCTGGCCGTGGGAACCGACCTCGCACCCTACGTGTTCTCGTCGCGGCCACCCAACTGGCACTTCGACGGCGCCACCGGGATCGGGTATCCGCACTCCACCACCTACCAAACCAACCTCACTGTCAGCACCCGCCAGACCTTCACCGTGGAGAGCAATGGCGAAGACATGACCTACAACAACAAGGATCGCCGACTGGACCTCACCATGACCCCCATGTAGGCAGCCACGGGTCATCCTGACGCTCAGGGGAGCAGCTCACGAGTAGCGGCGTCGCGACGCATCTGGCTGACGCGCTCGGGGCTCCCTGGATAGCGGTGGGGGCAGCACGTTCTCTCCGTCCCTCCCTACGTCGTCCTCTATGGCATCGAGGGCGACCAGCTGACGGTCACCGACACGCGGCGCCGCCGCCAGCCCTGGTGACGGCCAACCCTGGCCCGGACTGACCACCACTTCGACGGACACCCCCTGGACGAATAGGCTCAATCCCACCACATTCGATACTCAGCGCGCCTCACCGGACGTCCCTGGATTCCCCGGGGCGCCTCATAACCCCTGGATCGCAGGTTCGAATCCTGCCCCGCCCATGCCTGAAGTCCCTTGCACGCAGCGAAGCTTCTCCCAGACGCCGAACGATCGGCGAACACCACCCCCGCCGCAGGTGCTCAGGGGCTGCGCCAGCCCTGGAGCACCCGCTCCACGTCGGACCACACGCGCTGCCGTGCCTCGGCACGGGGCAGGCCGGACATCAGCAGCTCGTCGTATGGCGTGTCCTCGTGCCGCACCGACGCCACCACGGCCAGCGTGATGGCCTCGGCATCCAGTGCCCGCCCGGCTGCGGTTCGGCCCACCCGTCCGCTGCTCCGTGCACCGGCGTGGCTCGCGATGGCATGGGCTCGTGGGCTCGGGCATCCGGGGAACAGCCGCTCGATCTCCAGCGCCAGCTGCCTCTGGAAGGCCATGTCCTCCCGCTCGCGGCCGGCGCGCGCGACCACCCGCTGCTGCGCCCGAGCCTCGTGGTCGTCCAGGCACTCGCGCTCCGCGCGCTCGAGCGCGGCCTCCTCGACCAGGATCCCCTGCCGCTCGTATCGCCTCCTCGCACGACTGAAGCGCACGACCACCGCGCTGAGCCCGCTCGCCCTCTTCGCACGCCGGCTGAGGGTGGCGTCTCCGGCGGCGAGGAAGACGAGGTGGTCCATGTCGGCGCAGGTCAGGCACACGGGCCCCGTCTGCTCCATCAGGAGGAGGTCACCACGACTCCCGTCGCACAGCGAGCAGGTCCAGTCGTTCAGCGCCTGGATGGCCACCAGGTCCGGCGGCCTGCTCTGCCGCTCGGCCAGCCGCTCACGCTTCTTCTCCCCCAGCTCAGGCGACACCCAGTGCGTGCGATAGGCGCGCTCGATCGCGTCCTTGCCGCTGACACTGAAGCGGAGCGGCCGGCGATCGCGTGTGGATGTGACGTACCCCGTCTCCCTCGGCGTGAGGCCACGATGCACCGCCCACCGCCGGAGGACACCCATCGCCGTGGAGAGCTTGCTCAGATTGGTCGAGACGGCGTTCTCGAGGCACGGGACCCGGCCCTGTCGCCAGCGGTCGACGTGCGACGGAGGCAGCCAGCTGATTCCCACCAGCACATCGATGGGGCTGACGAAGAGTTTCTCCGCAAGAGCCGCCTCCGCCACCTCCACGACGCGGCGCTCGAGCTGCTGGTTGTTCACGCGATCGATGTCCGAGCTGGTCACCGGGGTGGGAGCCGTCACTCTGGGAGTCGGCGCCACGCTTCGTCGATCGACTCTACCCGCCCGCGTGGGAGGGCGTGTGAGCGAGCGGCCTGCCCTCGACGCCCGGCCGGCACGCGGCGGTACCCTAGGGCGTGTCCTCTCATCTCCCTTTCGCCGTGGCCCTGCGCCCATGATCGTGGTCTTCGGCCCCGCCGAGCTCGCCGACGCCGTCTCCGCGGTCTTCGCCGGCGAGCTGGTCATCGGCGCCCGGGAGGACGAGCGGCTCGCCGCCGAGCCCGCCACGGCGGTGGCGGCGGCGGCGTCACTGCCCATCCCGGCACGGCTCTGCGTGGTCGCCTCCGAGCGCGCCCCGGCCGACCTCTGCGCCGAGGCCGGCCGGGCCGGTGGCGCCCTCGAGGCGACCCGAACCGCGGTGGTGGGGAAGCGGCCTCCGGGCACCGCCGAGGCCGCCTGGCGGGCCTCGGTCGAGCAGCTCGGCGCCCTGCCCGTGAAGGACGTGGTCGAGCTCGCCGCCCGGCTGCCGGCGCCGGCGTCGACCGCGGTGAGGGGTCGCATCCCCGATCCCTCCCCGGCGATGGTGCGCGAGGCCGCGGTGTGGCGCGACACCCTGCGCACCCGGCGGCGCCGCCGGGGCGGCTCGTCGCTGCGCCGCGCCGACCGGCGCATCGGGGAGCAGCAGCTCGACGCGGTGATCCGGCGCAGCCTCGGGGGGCGCTGCCACACCGTGGCGGTGATCAGCCCCAAGGGCGGCGTGGGCAAGACCGTGCTCTCGTTCCTGCTCGGGTCGGTGCTCGCCTCGGTGCGCGGCGACCGGGTGGTCGTGGTCGACGCCAACCCCGACTTCGGCAGCCTCGCCGACCTGGTGCCGCACCGCGTCCCGGCAACCATCGCCGATCTGCTGCGCAGCCTCCCCCAGATCACCTCGCGCCACCAGCTGGAGGCGATGGTCACCTCCACCCCCACCGGGATGGACGTCCTCGCCGCCCCCCAGGACCCGGCCGAGATGTCGCGGCTGGGAGGCGGCGGCTACGCCGCCGTCGACGACCTTCTGCGCCGCCACTACGACCTGGTCGTCTACGACTGCGGCACCGGCTTCCTCGACGAGCTGACCCAGTTCGCGCTGCGCCGCGCCGACCAGGTGGTCGTGGTCTGCACGCCGCAGCTGGTCACCAGCAGGATCATCCTCGGCGCCATCGCCCATCTCGAGGAGACCCGCTTCGACCTGCGCCGCGGCACCCTCGCGCTGAACACCACCACCCCCGGGGGCGACCTCGACGTCGAGCGTCTCCACGCCGCCCTGGAGGGACGCATCGGCGGCATCGTCGAGGTGCCCCACGACGAGCGGCTGCAGCGCGACCTCGACCTCGGCGAGTTCCGCTACGACCGCCTGCGCGGGCGCACCCGCCTGGCGTTCAAGCGACTTGCCGCCGAGGCGGTGGGACGGCTGCCCGCGACCGTGAGTGTCGAGCTCACCGGCCCCGCCGGCGGCGGGGTGCTCAGCGCCGCGGAGCAGCGGTGAGCGCCGACCCCACCGGCAGCCCGGCGGCGGCGCCGGAGGGCCGGGCGCAGCGGCCCGACAAGCAGCTCTACATGCTGCTCATCGCCCTCGCGGCGCGCACCCGCGCCGACTGCCTGGGCCGGCGGGTGGGTGCGGTGATCTGGCTCGAGGGACGGGTGCTCTCCACCGGCTACAACGGCACCCCCTTCGGCATGCCCAACTGCTCCGAGGGCGGCTGCCACCGCTGCGCCAACCGCGACGCCGGACCGTTCCTGCGCGGCGGCGCCTACGACGTCTGCCTGTGCGTCCATGCCGAGCAGAATGCGCTGCTCACCGCCGCACGCTTCGGCCAGCGCACCCTCGGCGCCTCGGTGACGAGCACCACCCAGCCCTGCTTCGGGTGCCTCAAGGAGCTGCTCCAGGCGGGCATCACCGAGGTCCGCTACCTCCATCCCTGGGACCCGGTCGAGGCCTACGGCGACCCCGCCCTGGCCACCCAGTACGCGGCGCTTCGCAACCGTTTCGCCGTCTTCGAGCGCGTCGGCGACCCCTCGATGGACACTCCCGCGCTCTTCGCGCCGGTGCTCGACCCCGGGGACAGCGCGGGCTGAGGCTCAGGCCTGGTCGACACGCTGCTCGCGCTGCTCGACGAGCGTGGTCGCGATCTGGCGCACGCGGTCGAGGGTGTCGATGTCGTCCACCCCCTTGTCGTGGCGCCAGCGGGCGATGCGGGGAAAGCGCAGGGCATAGCCGGAGCGGTGGCGCGTCGACGGATGCACCGAGTCGAACGCCACCTCGATGACGATCTCCGGCCGCACCGTGCGGTAGTGGCCGTGGTCGGTGACGGTGGCGTCGAGCAGCAGCCGGGTCATCTCCGCGATCTCGACGTCGGTGAGCCCGGTATAGGCCTTGCCCACGGTGGCGAGCTCGTCGGACCCCTCGGTGGCGCGCACCGCGAAGGTGACGTCGCTGAGCACCCCGCGGCGCTTGCCGTTGCCCCACTCGGCGCCGACCACGACGCAGTCGAGGGTGTCCAGCGGCCGCTTCAGCTTCAGCCAGGCGAGCCCGCGCCGCCCCGGGGTGTAGGCGGAGTCGGGGTTCTTGGCCATGAGCCCCTCGTTGAGCCGCGCCCGCGCGTCGGCGAAGAGGGCGTCGACCTCGGCGGCGCCGGTGGCGCGCTCCAGGTGGGCGACGGCGAACCGGCCGCCGAGGCGCAGCCCCTCGAGCCGCTCGCGGCGCTCGCGCAGCGGGGTGTCGAGCAGCCACTCGCCGCCCTGGTGGAGCAGGTCCCAGGCGGTGTACACCACCGGCACCGCGTCGAGCACCGCCCGGCTCGGCGACTTGCGTCCCAGCCTGGTCTGGAGCTCGGAGAAGGGGAGGACGCGACCGTCGCGGAAGCCGAGCAGCTCGCCGTCGAGGACCATCTCGCCGGGAAGGCCTGCGGCCGCCTCGACGATCTCGGGGAACTGCCCGGTGATGTCACGGAGGTCGCGGCTGTAGAGCGCGGTGCGGTCCGGTCCCCGGTGGAGCTGGCAGCGGATGCCATCGTACTTGTCCTCGACCCACACCTCCTCGCCCATGCGGGTCACCACCTCGTCGGCGTCGGCCGCCGCCGAGGCGAGCATGTAGCGCAGCGGTGCGCCCAGCCGCGGCGCTGCGTCGGCGAGGCGGTCCTCGGCGGCGAGCACGGCGACCGCCCCGAGGTCGCCCATGAGCATGTCCGCGCGGGTCACCGCGGCGGGAGGGCGCCCGAAGGCGCGGGCCACCGCCTCCTCCACCAGCCCCTCCCGCAGGCCGATGCGCATGTCCCCGCTGATCAGCTTGGTGACGTACCGCGCCTCGTCCGGGGTGCAGGCGCGCAGCAGCTCGGTCAGCAGCACGGTGCGGGCCCGGGTCCCTGTGGTGGAGGCGATGCGGTCGAACCCGGCCGCAACCTCCAGGAGGTCGAGGCCGGGGCCGCTGTGG
Source organism: Chloroflexota bacterium (assembly GCA_028287625.1). Taxonomy (GTDB): domain Bacteria; phylum Chloroflexota; class Dormibacteria; order Aeolococcales; family Aeolococcaceae; genus CF-96. Next base: position 19,578 of record JAQBPH010000041.1, read on the forward strand.
CCGGCGACCTCGAGCAGGTCCCGGACCACGTCGCCGCTGTCGGCGTGACGGCGGTACGACTGCGCCAGCTCGACGTCGCCGGCGCCGGTGAGCTCGAGGAGCACGCTGCGCATCGCCGCGAAGCCGACCATCAGCACCCGGCCGTCCCAGGCGGGAAAGGTCCGGCCGGCGAGGAAGCGGGTGGCGACGGCGAGGCGGTCGACGTCGAGCGAGGCCAGGTACTCGCCCAGGATGCGCACCTTCTCCAGCTTCGAGGACGTGGCGGCGATGGCGTCGGCGCACTCGGCGAAGCGGCGCATCAGCCGAGGCCGAGCTCGAGCTGCCGGTTCGCCGCCAGCGCCTCGGCGCGGACGCCGCGCCGGCGCAGCTGGTGGGCGAGGTCCTCGGCGAAGCCGAAGAGCGTGTACACCTGCTGCGCCCGGCTGCGCTCCACGTAGCGCAGCAGCTCGTCGAAGTCGGCGTGGTCGCTGAGCGCGAAGGCGGCGTCGCAGCCCAGTCGCAGGCTGGCACCCCGCTCCACCGCCCAGCCGCTGATGTAGGCGGTGCGCCGCGGGCGGATCCGTTCCATCCACGACCGCCCGCGCAGGTGCGGGGGACAGATGACCACGGCCCCGCGCGGCAGGATGCCCCCGCAGGGCTGTGCGGCAGGCAGCCGCACCCCCATCGCCCGGTAGATCTCGGTGACGGTGAAGAGCGAGCCGCAGAGCACCAGCGGCAGCCCCGCCCCGGCGAGGTGGGAGAGCACCTCCTGGCCCTTGCCCAGGGAGTAGGCATAGAGCACCGGCGTCGCCCCCGCGGCGACGCTGTCGAGGCAGAAGTCGCAGATCGCCCGCACCACCTCCTCGGTGGGTGGGAAGCGGAACTGGGGCCGGCCGAAGGTGGCCTCGACGATGAGCACGTCGCACTCGATGTGCTCGAGCGGCTCGGCAGTGTGGGCGGCGCGCAGCTTGATGTCGCCGCTGTAGACCACGCGCACCCCGCGGTGGCTCACCAGCACCTGGCTGGAGCCGAGCACGTGGCCGGCGGGGTGCAGCGAGAGCACCCCGTCGTGGTGCTCGACCTCCTCGCCGTAGGCCAGCCCGGCACCCTGCGCCTCGGCGACGGAGGCGGCGCGGCGTCGGCGGCGCGACCCGGTGCGCAGCGCCAGCACCCTCCGGGTGGCCTCGGTGCAGAGCGAGCGGCGGTGGCGGGCGATGTGGTCGCCGTGGGCATGGCTCACCACCGCCAGGTCACGCCCGGTGCGCGCGTCGATCCAGAGGTCGAGGGCTGGGAGGTGGACGCCCCGCTGGTAGCGGATCTCGTACGGGACGTGCATGCGGGGTGATGGTAGAGCGACCCTCTGCCGGTGGGGATGCTCGGCGCTTCTGCCGCCGGCAGGGATGCCCGGCCGTTCTGCCGCCGGTTGGGATGCCCGGCCGTTCTGCCGCCGGTTGAGATGCCCGGCAGTTCTGCCGCCGGTTGAGATGCCCGGCTGTTCTGCCGCCGGTTGAGATGCCCGGCTGTTCTGCCGCCGGTGGGGATGCCCGGCCGTTCTGCGGCCGGTGGAGATGCCCGGCTGATCTGCCGCCGGTCGAGATTCGCGGCCGGCCGCTCTGCCGCCGGTTTTGACTCGGGGGGGACTGCGTCCCCCCCGTCTGGTCGCAAGTCAGCGATGGCCCCTGGCGGGCCCACCCTCACGCGATGAAAATGCGCCAAGCGCTTCGCGCGGGGCT
>JAQBPH010000110.1:0-13458 GCA_028287625.1 Chloroflexota bacterium
CCGATGAGTCGCCCGACCATGAAGGTGACCAGCGAGGCGAGCAGGCCGACGATCACCATCTCGGCGCCGCTGCGCATCGGGCTGCGCCGGGTGACCAGGGTCTTGGCCGCGCCCACGGCGAAGAGCGACAGCGCCGAGAGCACGCAGGCGATCACCAGGGCGGTGGTGCCGGAGGTGAACAGGAAGGGCAGCAGCGGGATGCTGGCGGCGATGGCGAAGCCGCCTCCCGCCCAGGCGCCGTCGGCCACCGGCGGTGGACCCGGGTCGAGGCTCAGCCCCAGCTCCTCCGTGACGAGGACGTCGAGCCAGTGGTCGGGGTCGGTGCAGATGCGGCCCACCAGCAGCTCGACCTCCTCGTCGGTGAAGCCCTTCTCCCGGTAGATGCGCCGCAGCGCGTCGCGCTCCTCCTCGGGGGCGTAGGCGATCAGCTCGGCGGCGCGGCGCACCTCCTCGGCGACGACCTCGCGCTGTGACTTGTTGCTGAGGTAGGAGCCGGCGAACATCGAGGTGCCGCCGGCGATGATCCCCGCCACCCCGGCGAGCAGGACCACCCGCGTCGACGCCGCGGCGCTCACCCCGCTGATCAGGCTGAGGTTGCTGACCAGCCCGTCGTTGAGGCCGAAGATGAGGTCGCGGAGGTACTCGGCGAAGTAGGTCCGCCGGGGACGGCCGGCGGCGCTGGAGGCGTCGGTGCGGCCGCTGAGCCGGGCCGCGGCGCCCTGGTGGAGGCGCTCGTCGGGGACGATGCGGCCGGCGATGGCCCGCGACTTGGCGTCCGGGAGCAGCCGCGCCTGGCGCATGTAGTCGAACTTGCCGCGGGCCTCGCCGCCCTCGATCAGCGAGATCACCGCGCCCAGCCCGGCGGTGCGGGCGAGCAGGGGCAGGACCACGTCGCGGAGGTTGGGGCGGAGCCGGGGGATGCGCTCGCCGAGCTCCTCGAGGCGCTCGCCCCAGTGGTCGGCGTGACGCAGCTCGTGACCGGCCATCTCCAGCAGGGTGGCCTGGGGCTCGCCGTCCTCCGCGGTGGTGGCGGCGAGGCGGCGGTAGAGCCGCGCCGAGCTCATCTCCTCCCGCCAGTTGCGGCGGAGCTGGGCGATGAGCTGGCGCCGCTCGGCGTCGGTCATCGCCTCGGTGTCGAGCTGGCGCTCCCTCCCCGCCGGGGGTTCGGCGCCGGCCATGGGGGGCAGGGGTCGACTCCTCGTGGAATGGGTAGAATCAGGGCAAGTCACAGTGTCTCACGGACGCCACCACGTGCCGTGTCGCACCCCCGACCCCCCGCCGTCGTTTCCGCGGCACCGCAACCGGAGCACACCACCCTCTGATCGACGACAGCGCACGTCCCGACGACCTCACCCCGACCCCCCCGGCCGCCCCCCCGAGCGCGGGCGTCGCTGGGCGGTCCGCCGCGTCGGCGGGCCACACCCAGGACGGCTACGGCGCCGCCCAGATCCAGGTCCTCGAGGGCCTCGACCCGGTCCGCCGCCGTCCCGGCATGTACATCGGCTCGACCGATACCCGGGGGCTGCACCACCTCGTCTACGAGATCGTCGACAACAGCATCGACGAGGCGCTGGCCGGCTACTGCGACCAGATCGTGGTCACCCTCCACGCAGACAGCTCGGTGTCGGTGCTGGACAACGGCCGCGGCATCCCGGTGGACATGCACCCGACCGAGAAGCGCTCGGCGCTCGAGGTGGTGCTCACCAAGCTCCACGCCGGCGGCAAGTTCGGCGGCGGCGGCTACAAGGTCTCGGGCGGCCTCCACGGCGTCGGCCTCAGCGTGGTCAACGCGCTCAGCGAGCGCCTCGACGTCGAGGTCTACAAGGACGGCAGGGCGCACGTGCAGAGCTACGTCCGCGGCGTGCCCCAGGGCCCCGTCGAGGTGGCAGGCCACACCGACCGGCACGGCACCCTGGTGCGCTTCTGGGCCGACCCGCAGATCTTCCCGGAGATCTCCTTCAGCTGGGAGACGGTGGCCACCCGGCTGCGCGAGCTCGCCTTCCTCAACAAGGGCATCGCCATCGTGCTCCGCGACGAGGCCAGGGAGACCGCCCACACCTTCTACTTCGAGGGCGGCATCCAGGCGTTCGTGAAGCACCTCAACGCCGGCCGGAACGTCGTCAACCAGAAGCTCTTCTACATCGAGCGCGAGATCGACACGACGATGATCGAGATCGCCCTCCAGTACCAGAACACCACCTTCACCGAGCACGTCCTCGCCTACGCCAACAACATCCACACCGAGGAGGGCGGCTCCCACGTCACCGGCTTCCGCAGCGCGCTGACGGCGACCCTCAACAAGTACGCCCGCAAGGCCTCGCTGCTCAAGGACAACGACGCCAACCTCAGTGGCGACGACGTGCGCGACGGTCTCACCGCGGTGCTGTCGGTCAAGCTGCAGGAGCCGCAGTTCGAGGGGCAGACCAAGACCAAGCTGGGCAACAGCGAGGTGGCGGGACAGGTGTCGGCGGTGCTCAGCGACTCGCTGATGCAGTTCCTCGAGGAGAACCCCGGTGACGCCCGCCGCATCGTCGAGCAGTCGCTGACCGCGGCGCGGGCCCGGCACGCCGCCGCCCGGGCCCGCGAGCTGGTGCAGCGCAAGTCGCTGCTGGAGTCGGCGACGCTGCCGGGCAAGCTCGCCGACTGCAGTGAGCGCGACCCCGCGCTCTGCGAGATCTTCATCGTCGAGGGCGACTCCGCAGGGGGCACCGCCAAGGCGGGACGCGAGCGCCGCTTCCAGGCGATCCTCCCGCTGCGCGGCAAGATCCTCAACGTCGAGAAGGCGCGCGCCGACAAGATCCTCGCCAACGAGGAGATCAAGAACCTGATCACCGCGCTGGGGGTGGGCTTCGGCGAGAACATGAACACCGAGCGGCTGCGCTATCACCGCATCGTGCTCATGGTCGACGCCGACGTCGACGGCTCCCACATCCGCACCCTGCTGCTCACCTTCTTCTGGCGTCACCTCCAGCCGCTCATCAAGGCGGGCAACGTGTTCCTCGCCCAGCCGCCGCTCTACGCTCTGCGCAAGGGCAAGACCGTCGAGTACGCCTACAGCGACGCCGAGCGGGACACCAAGATGAAGGCGATCGGCGGCAAGATCGAGGTGCAGCGCTACAAGGGCCTCGGCGAGATGAACGCCGTGCAGCTGTGGGAGACCACCATGGACCCGGAGACCCGGGTGCTGCTCCGCGTCGACGTCGAGGACACGCTCAAGGCCGACGACATCTTCGACCGGCTGATGGGCTCGGACGTCGCCCCCCGCAAGCGCTTCATCCAGACGCACGCGAAGAGCGTGCGCAACCTGGACATCTGAGCGGGGGCATGGGCACGAGCCAGGACGTCACCGTCGCCGTCGACGCCATGGGCGGGGACCACGCTCCCGACGCGATCGTCGCCGGGGCGGTCACCGCCGTCGAGTCGCGGGGCTGCCGGGTCATCCTGGTGGGCCGGCGCGACGCCGTCGAGACCTCGCTGCGCCGCTGCGTCCAGCCGCCCGACCTCGAGCGGGTCCGCGGCCGCATCGAGATCGTCGACGCGACCCAGGTCGTGGAGATGGACGAGCATCCCGCCCAGGCGGTGCGCGCCAAGCGCGACTCCTCGATCGTCCGCGCCTGCGAGCTGGCCGCCCAGGGGCGCGCCCAGGCGGTGGTCAGCGCCGGCAACAGCGGGGCGGTCCTCGCCGCCGCGCTGTTCACCATCAGGCGCATCCCCGGGATCGCCCGCCCCGCCATCGGCGCGCTGCTGCCCGGGCTCGACGATGCCCGCACCTTCCTGCTCGACGTCGGCGCCAACGCCGATGTGCGGGCCGAATGGCTGGCCCAGTTCGCGGTGATGGGCAGCGTCTACGCCCGCACCATGATGGGCGTCGCCGATCCGAGGGTCGCCCTGCTCAGCAACGGCGAGGAGCCGGGCAAGGGCTCGGCACTCATCCAGGCCGCGCACCCGCTGCTCGCCGCCGCGCCGATCCGCTTCACCGGCAACGTCGAGGGCCGCGACCTGCTGCGCGGCGCGTGCGACGTCGCCGTCACCGACGGCTTCACCGGCAACGTCGCCCTCAAGGCCGCCGAGGGGGTGGGCGAGTACCTGTTCGCGGTGCTGCGCCGCGAGGCCAGGACCAGCCGCCGCGCCATGCTCGGCGGCCTGCTGCTCAAGCCCCGGCTGCGCGCGGTGCGCGACCGGGTCGACTACCGGGCCACCGGCGGCGCGCTTCTGCTCGGCGTCGCCGGCGAGGTGGTGATCGCCCACGGCCGCTCCGACGCCACCGCGATCGACAACGCCATCGGCGTCGCCCGCACCGCCGTCCAGAGAGACGTCAGCGGCGCCATCGCCGCCGCCATGCCCCGCGAGGCGGCCACCCCCGCACTCGCCGCCACCACGGAAGACCAGTCATGACCGTACTGCCTCCGCACCAGAACGTCCGCCCCATCGAGCTCGAGCAGGAGATGCGCGCGTCGTACATGGACTACGCGATGAGCGTGATCATCTCGCGTGCCCTGCCCGACGTCCGCGACGGCCTGAAGCCGGTGCAGCGCCGCATCCTCTACGCGATGCTCGAGCAGGGCATGACCGCGGGGGCCCGGTACCAGAAGTCCGCGGCCATCGTCGGCGAGGTGATGAAGCACTATCACCCGCACGGCGACTCGTCGATCTACGACACCATGGTGCGCCTCGCCCAGCCGTGGGTGATGCGCTACCCGCTGGTCGACGGCCAGGGCAACTTCGGCTCCATGGACGGCGACCCGCCGGCGGCGCACCGGTACACCGAGGCGCGGATGTCGCCGATCGCCATGCAGGTGGTCGAGGACATCGACAAGGACACGGTGGACTTCGTCGACAACTACTCGTCGACCACCACCGAGCCGTCGGTGCTGCCCGCGCTGCTCCCCAACCTGCTGGTGAACGGCTCCAGCGGCATCGCCGTGGGCATGGCGACGAACATCCCGCCGCACAACCTCACCGAGGTGTGCGAGGGGCTGATCCACCTCGTCGACAGCCCCGAGGCCACCACCGAGGACCTGACGAAGATCATCCGCGGCCCCGACTTCCCCACCGGCGGGATCATCTACGGCCGCGACATCGCCACCGTCTACGGCACCGGCCACGGACGCATCGTGATGCGCGCCCAGGTGGAGTTCGAGGAGTCGCGCAACGGCCGCGAGCAGATCATCGTCCGCGAGCTGCCCTACCAGGTGAACAAGGCGCGGCTGATCGCGAACATCGCCGAGCTGGTGAACGACAAGAAGATCGACGGCATCAGCGACCTCCGCGACGAGTCCGGCCGCAAGGAGGCGGTGCGCATCGTCATCGAGCTGAAGTCGAACGCGCGCCCCCACACCGTGCTCAACAACCTCTTCAAGCACACCCAGCTGCAGACCACCTTCGGGGCGATCATGCTCGCCCTGGTCGACGGCCGGCCGCAGGTGCTCGGAATCAAGGCGCTGCTCCAGGAGTACATCGACTACCGCCGCGACGTGGTCACCCGGCGCACCCGCTTCCTGCTGAAGCGCGCCAGGGACCGGGCCCACGTCCTCGAGGGGCTGATGAAGTGCCTCGACCATCTCGACGAGGTGATCCGCATCATCCGCGGCGCCGCCGACGAGAAGGCCGCGCGCACCGCCCTCGAGCAGCGCTTCGAGCTCACCGAGCGGCAGTCGAAGGCGATCACCGACCTCCGCCTGGGCCAGCTCTCCCGCCTCGAGGGCGACCGGCTCCGCGCGGAGTACGAGGACCTGATCAAGGAGATCACCCGGCTGGAGGACATCCTCGCCGACGTCCGCAAGGTCGACATGATCGTCAAGGACGAGCTGACCGGCCTGCGGAGGAAGTTCGGCGATCCACGCCGCACCGAGATCCGCCTCGGCGACGTCGAGCTCAACGAGGAGGACCTGATCCCCCAGGAGGAGGTCTTCGTCACCCTCACCAACCGCGGCTACGTCAAGCGGATGCCGATCACGACCTACCGCGCCCAGCATCGCGGTGGGCGCGGCGTGGTGGGCGCGAAGCGGTCGACCGACGAGGACTACGTCGCCCACTCGACCATCGCCAGCACCCACAGCGACATGCTGTTCTTCACCAACCGGGGCCGCGTCTTCCGGCTGCGCACCCACGAGATCCCCGACGTGAAGCGGCAGGCCAAGGGCATGCCGGTGATCAACCTGATCGAGCTCGACCAGCGCGAGCGGGTGACCGCGCTGATCGACATGGAGTCCTTCGGTGAGGAGCAGTTCCTGGTGATGGTCACCAAGCTGGGGCAGATCAAGAAGACCCCGGCGGCCGCCTACTCGGCGGTGCGCCGCAACGGCCTGATCGCCATGAACCTGCAGGACGACGACGAGCTGAACTGGGTGCGCGTCTCCTCCGGCGGCGACGAGATCATCGTCGCCACCCGCCAGGGGAAGTGCTCGCGCTACTCCGAGCGCGAGGTGCGGCCCACCGGCCGGGACACCCAGGGGGTGGCGGCGATCCGCCTCCGCGACGGCGACGAGGTGGCCGGGTTCGACATCGCCAAGCCGAACGGCTACGTGCTCGTGGTCACCGAGAAGGGCTACGGCAAGCTCACCGCGGTGTCGGAGTACAACTCCAAGGGCCGGAACATCCAGGGCATGTACACCATCGACCAGACCAAGCTGTCCAAGATCGGCGAGATCGTCGGCATGCGGGTGGTCGAGGACCTCTCCGAGGAGCTGATGGTGATCAGCACCCAGGGCCAGGTGATCCGCATCCCGCTCGAGCAGGTGCGCGTCGCCAACCGCCAGACCCAGGGCGTGATCATCATGCGCCTGACCGACGACGACCGCGTCGGGTCCATGGCGGGGGTCGGCTCGCCGGGCGCCCTGGACGCGTGAGTCCTTCTTGGGGGGAGCGACACGCCCAGGGGACGCGGAAGCCCGCTGGGGCTAAGCTTGCGCCTCGTGGATGGCGTCGACGAGTATCGGCACGGTGAGCGACTCCATCTTCATCCGGCACCCGGACGGTACGCTGCTGGCGGTCCAGGGGACCCGCTTCGACCTCGAGCGTGACCTGCAGCGTCTGGTCGAGGAGAACCCCGAACTGATCTCCGGAGCGCAGATCGATCCGGCTGATCCGGTTCGCCTGCTGCTTCTAAAGAGCTCGGTCGGGGTGCCCGGCGAGGACGGGGGCACCGACCAGTGGGAGGTGGACTCCCTCTTCGTGGACCAACGCGCCGTACCGACGATCGTCGAGGTCAAGCGGAGCACCGACACCCGCATCCGTCGAGAGGTCGTCGCCCAAATGCTCGAGTACGCGGCAAACGGGACTGCATACTGGCGAAGCGATACGCTGCGCACCTGGTTTGAGACGTCGTGCACCGAGCGCGGACACGACCCCGAGGTCGAGCTCGTACGGTTCGTCGAGGCGGCGCCCGATACGGATGCGGCCCAGGTCACCGAAGAGTTTTGGATAGCCTTTGCCGAGAATCTCTCCGCCGGCCGCGTGCGGCTGATCTTCGTCGCCGACGAGATCCCGGCCACCCTGCGCCGCCTCGTCGAGTTCCTCAACGAACGGCTCTCAGACATCGAGGTGCTCGCAGTCGAGATCCGTCAGTACACCGGGGAGCCGACACAGTTCCGGGCGATCGTGCCACGGCTGATCGGCCAGACGGCCAAGGCGCAGGGGCGGAAGAACCGACCGTCGGCGCTGACACAGCGACCTGAGAGATGGACGGAGGAGGAGTTCCTCGGGCGCGTCGAGGAGCGCTATGCCGAGGTTCTAGATGCGGCGAAGAGCATCCTCGACTGGGCGCACGCGCAGCTGGGCATCTCACTTGAGGGCGGGCAGGGGCAGAAGGGACCGGCGATCATGCTCCGGGCGGACGGCGGCGAGGGAGGTCGGGTCGTTAGGCTGGCACGTCTGGTGGCGGAGAGGACCGCGCGTCTTGAGCTCCAGTTCGCGACCCTCCAGTACGTCGCGCCCTTCACCGACCCTGAGGTGCGTAGCCACTTCTACCGACGATTCGCGGCCTTGGACCTCTTCCGCCACCCCGACGAGAGGACGGAACGATACCCGGCGATCTACCTGTCGGACGTACACCCGGGACGGATGTCATCGCTTCTCGCCATCCTCGGCGACATGGCTGTCCGGGTGCGGGAGGCGGCGGAGGCAACGCACCTCACAGCCAGTGGAGGGCGGGGCGAGTCGGCGCTGCCTCACTCGGTCCCCAGCGCGGAATCCGAGGATCGATGATGCGGACGACCACCCGGACAACTCCCACCCTCTCCGAGGCCACGAGGAGGGGACAACATCGACGGTCGGACCGCTGGACGCGTGCCCCCTTTGGGAACCGGATCGAGTTGCGCTTTGCCTCGCCTCGTCCGCTCTGGCCGCTCGGCCGGCCGCAGGACACCGCGACGCGTCCCAATCCCGCATACAAGAGAGCCGGGTCACCGATACGGGTGTGAAACCCGTTACGAGACGCGTCGGGTCAGCGGGGCTAGAGAAGAGTAGAGAAGACAAGAGCAGAGTCTCTCCCCCCTACCCCCTCGGGGGGCGGGACGGGAGGATCCCCTCGAGGAGACCAGCCACGTGGCGCCGCCGGGCCCGAGCGTTGTGACCGGCATGGTCTCGGAGGCGCGGAGACTGCGCGCGGAGGGGCGCGTCGAACGACCTGACTGACGCGGTTATCCGGAGCGCCGAACTCCATGGGGCCCCGCCTGCTGGCGCTCATGCTCGCCAAGGTCCAGTCTGACGCCCCCGAGGCAGCGGGCTCGCTCCATGCTGTCCGACCTTATGGAGCGGTGGCACCGCGTCTTCGGAGCGCGGGCGTGAACGTGCGGGAGACAGGATGACGTTCGAGCAGTGGGGCGAGGTGCTGCGCGTCGGCGCAACCTCTGGCCGCAGGCTCCAGCCTTCTTCGATGACCCACCGGGGCCGAGCGGACGCCGACCCGGACGTGGTGGGCCGCTGTCTGCCGCTTCGACACGGAGGACGTCGTTGCCGGCATCGGTCGGCTGGGCATGTCGTCGAGGTTCTGGCCGTCCCTCGCCGAGGTCGTGGAGAGCGTTCGCCTGGTCATCGGCGAGCGGCGCGACCGGGAGCGTCAGGCGCCCCAGGATGCCGCGCTTCGGCTGCCACCACCTCCTCAGGGCACCACCCAGGACCAGTTGGCCGTCTTCGACCAAGTCGGAGCGGTCGTCCGCGCCGAGCATCCGGAGGACCTCCGGCGCTTCGCCCTCACCGCCTGGGGGCGGCGCGGACCGGAGTGGCCCTCCCCCGGCGCGGTCGTCCAGCCCGTCTGCGCACGGGCGGTCACTTCACCGCAGCGTCGCCGGGCCCCCATAACCACGCTGCCGTCTGCGCCCTCATTCCTCGGCCGGAGCGTCGGGAGGCCGCCACGGCGGGGTCGGCGGCGCATGCTCGTAGAATCTCTCCCCAGGCCGGATCTCCGACTCAAGGTCGTCCATGCCGGGAAGCCGCAGGATCCCCTGCGCCTGCTCCTCGTGCACGCGCCGTCGCTCGCGCGCCTGCCGGCGCATCTGCGGGAAGTCGCCCGCCGCCTTGCGATAGAGCGCAGTCATGATCCTCGTCCCGGCATCATGGTCGGTGGCGAAGATCATGTGGTAGAGGTGCGCGCCGCGTTCGTTGACGACGTCTAGGTCGGCTGTGAAGCGGTAACCCAGCACCCTCTCCAAGCGCCACCTCATGAGGTTGACGTATTCCTCGCGCGCCTCCGCAGGGGTGAGCAGAGACTCCAGCCGGCCGCGGTAGATGTCCCTCCAGCCTTCCGTCCCATACATGGTGGTGAGCAGAGCTGCATCGCTCGCTCGGACACCCCCGTCCACGGGGAGCATGCGCGTGGCCAGACCGGCGGGGAAGAGGATCCACAGCTCCACCTTGCTGTATCCCGGCCTCTTGAAGGCGGCGAGCGCCTCGAGCGTCGACCAGCGGAAGTTCGGACCGTTGGGGTCGATGAAGGCGAAGGTGGGTGCCCAGTTCAGCGGACGCAGCTCGCGCAGCGCGTCATGGATGGTGTCGTTGCAGTCGCCCGGGATGACGCGGGCGTCCCGCCCCAGAAACTCGGCGTCGATCTGCGCCTGAAGACGACCCGCGCGTGGGGACAGCTCGAAGAAGCGAAGCCGGGTGAAGGGCGGGTCGTCGGTGGCGAGGGCGATGCGTGCCGAGCCCTCGATCGGCTCGCCGGTGAAACGCTCAGTGTTGCTCGGTTCGCCCGCGAACAGGTCCAAATAGATGCGCTCGGACACCCCCTTGCTCGCGGTGGTGAAGGCGTCGAGGTGACGGCGCAGGACATCGAGCTTCCCTCGCGTCCAATACCCCCACGACCGTGGCATCGATTAGCAACCTCAACTCCCACTCCCCGCGATGAGGGTACGCCTGTTCGACCGGCCTGGGAAGCTCAGTCAGCCGCCGCCAGCGGGCCGGTCGGGGCTCGCCCAGCTGGACCGCCCCGGCGCGGGCACGGGCATCTCATCGCAGGTGACGCCGTCGAGGACGCGACCCGCGGCCTTCTTGCGCACCCCACCCCACTGCTTGAAGAAGAACGCCACCCCCATTTCGCGGCACTGACCCTGGATCTCCCGGACCCAGTCCGCGTCCATGGGTCGCGCGCCGGGGCCGCTCTCCCCGCCGACGATGACCCAGTCGATGCCGGCGAGGGGGAGGTCCGGAAGCGGAGCCAGCAGTGGCTCACAGCTGAGGAACCGAACCGGTGCTGGCACCCGGCTCAGGTGTCGGATGCGCGCGTAGTAGGCCGGGGCCTCGATGCTCACCCCTACCCAGACGTTCGGCGGAATCGGCAACCGACGGCTCAGCCGTTCGAGCCGCTCGGCGCGCTTGGTCAGGACCTGGAACTGGTGCCACGAGGCTCGGCCCATGACCTCGAACACCTGGGCGATGTAGTGCTCGGGCACCTCGGCGTGGAAGAGGTCGCTCATCGAATTCACGAAGACCGTCCTCGGGGTCCGCCACCTCAGCGGATGGAGCAGGCGTTCAGGCCGCAGCGTGAGGTCGAAGCCGTGGGTGTACGGGTGGCCTGGCACCCCTCGCCAGCGTTCCGCGAAGGTCTGGGCGTAGCAGTGGTCGCACCCGGGGCTCACCGCGGTGCACCCGGTCACTGGGTTCCATGTGTCGGTCGTCCACTCGATCGTACTGCGGGCCACCGCTCCACTCTCTCCTCCGTCCGTTCCGGCCCAGCATCGCACGGTCAGCCAGCGTGGCGGACGCACACCTGTTCGTCAATTCTACCGTTAAAAATACTGGAGAATTGGTCGGTGGACCGATCGCCGGAGCCGGACATCCTGCCGATCGACGTGGTCGCCCGGATCCTCCGCACCACTCCCAGCCAGTTCCGGCTGTGGGTCCGTGACGGGCGGGTCCACATCGCCGATGGCGGCTGCAAGGAGCTCGATGCCCTGCGAGCCGCGATCTGGCGACGGCTTGTCGATGCCCTGGGACCCAAGGCGGCGCGCCTCGCCTATGAGGACGTCGCCGGCGCGCTCGAGGACCGCCTTCCAGCAGGCCGCATCGATGTCGTATACGACTTCGCCAACGGTGCGGCGGCGGTGTGTTCCTCCGACGCCGACTTGGCTCGCGCGGTCCTCGAAGCCGGCCACGTCCATGTCCTCGGCCTCGGCGAGGAGCTGGACCGTGTTCGCCGCGCCGTCCGCAAGCACCTGTTGGTCGAGCGGCCACCGGCCCCCACCTCGGAGGCGGTCCGACGCCCTCGGGCGGTCCCTGGGAGGGAGGGGCGGCGCGACGTGGAACGGGGCCGGCCGCAGTGGTCATAACCTCCTCAGTGCGTTCACCACCCGCACGGCACTGAGAGTTCTCGGCCAATGCGAGCCGTGATCTGCGGCAGACGGGAGGGGGGACGGCACGCGCGGGTGGAGGCGAAAGCTGAAGGCCGCCCGCCACAGCCCTGACGAAACCGTCCATCCGCGTGGCGGCCGAGGAGTCGGGCGCGGCGGACGGCCGAAGGCCTCCGCGCCCGACCAAGAGCCGGAACCCGCGCGTGCCGGCCCCCCGCCGCTCAAGGACGCACCGGCCACGGGCGAGGCACCTCCGGTACGGGAAGCCGGATCGGTGGCGGCGGCGCCTCGCTGCCGAAGGGCTGGAGCGTCCCGCCGGCGGTGGCGGCGAGGCTGCGCCCGCCGGAGTGGAGGTGGGAGAGCTCGGCCGCCTCCTCGATGCGGTGGAGCTGCTCGGCGCCGAGGTGACGCAGCGCCGCCGCCAGGGCGCGCTGGCTCGGCGGTGCCGTGGACGCGAGGGTGGCGGTGCGGCCCCAGCGGGCGAGGCGGCCGCACAGCTCGGCGAGGTGGCCGGGGACTGAGGCGGGGCGCACCAGCAGGCTGGCGGTGTCGAGCAGGTCGCCGAGGCGGCGGCCGCGACGGGTGGCCCCGGCGAGGTGGAGCACGCTGCTGGGCCGTCCCGAGACCAGGTCGCCGGCGTGGCCGCAGAGGTCGAGGGTGCGGTGGAGCAGGGTGGCGCCCGGGGCCGCCCCGGCCTCCAGCGCCCTCACCCCCAGCCGGCCGGCGAGGGCCAGCGGCTTGGCGAGCACGAACAGGTCGCAGGCCACGGCGAGCAGCACCCCGCCGGCCAGGACGTGGTCGCTGTCGTCGACGCCGGTGACCACGCTCACCGCGAAGGAGGCGGCGGCCCGCAGCGGGTGCAGCAGCCCCGGCGCCCCGGGCAGCCGGCTGAGCGGCGCCAGCGCGGGGCCGAGCAGCAGGTCGGTGAGCACCGCGTGCAGCCCGCGGCCGTCGAAGGAGGTGCCCAGCAGGTGCCAGAGGAGCGCCAGCGGCGCCGCCGGCGGGCCGAGGGCGTCGAACAGCCGCCCCAGCAGGCTCCCGGCGCCGCCGAGCAGGGCGGTGGCGCCCTGGGCGACCAGCGCCAGCGGGGTGACCACCAGCCGGGTGAGCCGGTGCCCGGCGCCGGTGTCGGCATCGCGGGGATGGTCGAGCTCCCACTGTAGCTGGCGCACCACCTCCGGGGCGTCCACCAGGGCGATGCGCCGGTGCGCGGCGGCGGTGGGCCCGATCGCGCCCGCGCCCGCGGGCAGCAGCGCGGCGGAGAACCGGCAGGCGCGGAGCGTGCCCGCCGCGACCAGCCGGGTCTCGCCCGGGCCGGGCAGGTCGTCGAGGAGGCGGCCGCGCTCGACCTCCTCCAGGCGCCGGGTGCGCGGGTCGACGATCACCGCGGTCACCGAGCCGGTGAGCATCGCCACCCGCCAGCGCGCCCCCGCGGTCGACGCCGCCTCCCGGTAGAGGAGCAGGTCGCCGGGCTCGGGGACGTCGCGCGGCAGCGCCAGGTCGGCCTCGCAGAGGTCGGCGAAGAGGAGGGTGGCGGGATCGAGCGCCCCCGGCCGGGCGTTGGCGGCGAGGTGCCGTCGCACCCCGCCGAGCCGCGCCCCCGCGCTCTCCCAGGCGCCGATCACGGCGTCGCGGTCGGCGCCCGGCCCCGACGCGGAGGCACCGACCCGGGCGC
>JAQBPH010000131.1:0-5263 GCA_028287625.1 Chloroflexota bacterium
GAAGGATGGAAAGTTGGACAAGCCTACAAACGCGCTATCTTGGGCGGGCAAACCGGCCGCGTTTACAAAGTTGATTGATCTTACTCAGCGTTTATTCGAAGACCGCCCATCAACCTTCTGAGCCATCTCGTCGACGTAGAGTGCGATTTGTAAATGGTCACATAATTTAGGAGGTAGTTAATTATGAAGCTCACGAAGCCTACAAATGCGCTATCTTGGGGAGTTCGCGAAGTTGGTAGGTGCGGGCCGCGATCAGCCCCATCGAGGGCGCGCCGAAGCGTCTCGGTCACCATCTTGTAGGAGACGCCGTCCAGAGCGTGGTGGAGGTCCTGGTAGCGCCAGCGGCAGGGGTCCTATGATGGAACTTATGGCTGAGGCACCCGGGTGGCAACTCATGTGTGAGGCACCCGGGCGGCGATGACCCTCACCACCGGGATCACCCCCAGCTGCTTCTCCGAGGTCAGCCGGCTCACCCCGGGCGCCGAGGGACGCTTCACCGGCGAGGTCAGCCCCAACTGGACGATCGGTGGCAAGCCCAACGGCGGCTACCTGCTCGCCATGTTGGGGCGGGCGGCCGTGGCGGTGAGCGCTCACGACCACGTGATCTCCGCCAGCGCCCACTACCTCCGACCACCAGAACCGGGCCCGGTGGTGGTGGAGGCCGAGGTCCTTCGAGAGGGCCGGTCGGCCAGCCAGGTGCGGGCCCGCATGGCCCAGGAGGGCCAGCCCTGCGTGGAGGCGCTCGTGACCACCTCCCGTGTGCACGGGGGCAGCGCTCCCTATTGGGACGGTGGCGTCCCGGCGATGAGCACCGTCCCCTTGGAGGACTGCGCCCGGCTCGTGCCCCGAACCCCCGACGGCACGACGGTGGCGATCATGGAACAGGTCCAGGTCTGCCTGGAGCCGTCGTCGAGTGGCTTCCTCACCGGGCGGCCGAGCGGACGAGGTGAGCTGCGGGGATGGCTGGCGCTGCCCGGCGCCGAGCCCTTCGACCCCTTCTCGCTGGCCTACGCTGTGGACGGCTTCCCTCCCGCCACCTTCGACGTCGAGTACGCCGGCTGGGTGCCGACATTGGAGCTCACGGTCTACGTGCGGGCCTTGCCCGTGCCCGGCCCGGTGCGCATCCTGCAGCGGGCCCAGCTGATCGAAGGCCGCCGCGTCGACGAGGCGTGCTTCGTGTGGGATAGCGCCGGGCGCCTGGTGGCGCAGGGCAGCCAGCTGGCGGGCATCCGCCTCGGATGACGAGCGACGCCCGGGCACCGCTGACAGGCGAGCCGTCGGCTCCGGGGAAATCGTTGCTTCGGCAGGGATTTTCGCGGTGTCAGGGCCCGGTCGCCCCGGAGACACGCAATATCCCCGCCGGCCATCCGTTCTACTCTGCGGTGCGCCACGCACGGGCGGCGCACGGCTCACGGGACGGGACGTCGATGAAGCGAGACCACGGACTGCTGGTGGCCGTCCTGGGTGCGGCCGCAGTGTCGTGCGGCAGTTCCCCGGGCGGAACTGCACTCGCCGTCCACGCTCCCGGCCACCAGACCGTCGCGGCCGCGTCGGCCTCCCCCTCATCAACGGACTCCACGACCTACACCCTCACCATCGATGGGACCAGCCGCGCCGCAGCCGGAGCGACGGCGACCTCGACGGCATCGCAGCCGGGGGGCGCCCCGGGTGAGCCGGTGGCGACCGCGCCCGCGTCCGGCGACGCCACGGCACCGGAGGGCCCGCCGTCCACCCCGGGTCGTACGCCGGTCACATCCGGAGGCTGGACGCTCCTCGCCGTCTTCACCGCCGTCGAGTCGTACCACCTGGACGGCGACGCCGAGCAGGTCAGGGGGTGCGCGCTCGGCGCGGCCCACACGTGTCGCAACGGCACGTCCGATCTCGGCACCTACCCCGGAGACTTCGTCACCGCTGTCGAGGAGGAGGGCACGGGGCGCATCACCAAGGGCATATATGCGGGCAGCTACCTGGTGTGGGATTCCGTGAAGGGCTTCTCGCTCGACACCATGCCGCTCGACGACAACGGCACCCCACTGCGAGCGTTCGTCTCCGCGGCCGCGGACGACGGCATCACCCTCATGACCCACATCAGGGTGCTCGATTGCGGGGTCGACACCAGCACGCTCGAGCCGCTGCCCCCCAGCGTCTGCACGAGGTTCTCCAGTCCCGACTGGGTCGTCGTCGATCGCAGCGGTGATGCGGCGGGGAGCCATTCGCTGAGCCTCTACGTCAGCGAGGAGGACCGACCCGACTTCGTAACCTCGTACGTCACCACCACGGTGAGCGCTCGCGTCACCCTCCGGTAGGTGTCGGACGGGCTGCGGATCATGCCGTCAGCTGCGCGCGCTCACGTCCGGTCATGTGGGTCGGGTCGTCATCTATCGACATCCGACCGGCTGAGCCGGCCGTCAACTCCCCAGCGGGGCGCATGTCAAGGGCCGGTCGCGGCGTCGACCAGCGCTGCGGCGACGGTGCGTGCGGCGAGGGCCGCGCCGGGGTCTCGGTCCATCCATGCGCTGATCCCCGCCCCGTCATACAGCAGCACGAGCTGTCGAGCGAGGCGCTCGGGATCGGTCGCCCCCGCCTCCTGCGCGAGGTCGAGGAACAGGGATCGCACCCAGGCGCGGTACTCGTCGGCGACCGCTTCGACGGTGCTTCCAGGGCGGGTTTCCGCGCAGGCGCCGATGAAGGCGCAGCCACGGAACCCCGGCTCTGCGAAGGACAGGCCCTGCACTTCGAACACTCCTACCAGGCGCTGCCGAGGCGTCTGGTAGCGCGCCTCGAGCTCACGCGCCATGCGCTCCCGCGTCGCCGCGTGACGGGCCGTGAGGTACGCGCGAACGAGCTCGTCCTTGCTGCCGAAGGCGTTGTAGAGCGTCGCCTTGGCCACGCCGGCACGCTCGATCACGCGGTCGATACCGACGGTGTGCACGCACTCCTCATAGAACAGCTCGCTGGCGGCCGCCAGCAGCCTCTCGCGGGCGGAGGCCCGATCGCCGCTCTTCGTGGGCATGCCTTGACTTTACCAGACCGGTCTGTCTAGAGTGGTCGGTACCAGACAGACCGGTCTGATCCACCCAGTTGGCAGGACACGACCATGGCAAGCCATACGCACCGGACCGCCCCCTCGATCAGGGTTCCAGGGCCGGATCATCCGATCACGATCGAACGCAATCCGAACAGGGTGGTGGTGTCGGTCGGCGGCCGTGTCGTCGCCGACACGCGAGAGGCCCTGACGCTCACCGAGGCCGCGTATCCGCCGGTCCACTACATCCCGCGCAGGGATGTGGACATGACCCTCCTTGTCAGGACGCCCCACGCGACCTATTGCCCCTATAAGGGTGACTGCGCTTATTACAGCGTTCCGCTGGGGGGCGAGCGCTCGGTCAACGCCGTCTGGACGTATGAGACGCCGTATTCGGCAGTGGCGACGATCAAAGACCATCTCGCGTTCTATCCCGCCCGCGTCGACGCGATCGAGCAGCGGCCGTGAACCCGAGACACGACCTGCAGGACGCCGATCCCATCACGGAGAGGCACGACATGAACGGACAGCGAGATCTTGAGGACCTGAGCGCTCTGGTGACCGGCGCCACCTCGGGCATCGGCAAAGCGGTGGCCGAGGACCTCGGCCGCCGGGGCGCCGACGTCATCGTGCACGGACGGGATGCCGGCCGCGGCGCAGCGGTGGTCGACGCCATCATCGCCGAGGGCGGCAAGGCACGCTTCGTCGCCGCCGACCTCAGCGACCCTGGCGAGCTGGACGACCTCGTCGAACAGGCCGGCGTGGTCGACATCCTGGTCAACAACGCCGGGTTCTCCTGGTTCGGGCCCACGGCGCAACTCGACCTGGCGATGTTCGACCGCCTCTTCGCCGCCAACGTCCGAGCGCCGTACTTCCTCGTCGCCGCGCTGGCCCCCGGAATGGCCGCCCGGGGCAGCGGCAGCATCGTCAACATGAGCAGCATGGCCGGCCAGATCGGTCTCGCCGGTGGCGCCGCCTACGGCGCCGCCAAGGCCACCATGGCGTCGTTGACGCGCGCCTGGGCCGCGGAGTTCAGCCCCAGCGGCGTTCGGGTCAACGCCGTCGCGCCGGGCCCGGTGTACACCAGCGGAGCCGTGCGAGAACGCACCGAAGCGCTGGGCAACACCACCCTACTGAACCGCGCCGCACGCCCTGAAGAGATCGCCGAGGTCATCTCGTTCCTCGCTTCGCCGCGCGCGAGCTACGTCACCGGCGCGATCGTCGCCGTCGATGGCGGTCGCACCGCGATCCGAGTCCTCGCCTGCAACAGGCGACCCGGCGCTGCAGCAACACGTGCCACCCGGAGACCTGTCGAGAGACGACACCCTGGGGCAGGCCACGGCGCGGTGACCTACCTTGGCGAATCAGGCGACTGGTGGCCCGTAAGCATGGCGACGACTTCAGCGCGCAGCTCGGCGTCCCGGATGCGGCCAACCAGGACGGTCGCCGATAGAATCGCCCCACCCATCAGGAAGTACCTGCAGGCGTGGTAGATCGCGGTATCCGCCCAATCCTCCTCATCGTCGGTCATCCGTCTTCCCGTGGCGACATCGTGCTCGAAGCGACGTGCCGCCTCCAATTCCGCCCATGCTGCCTCGATGTGATGCCCGGCGTCACCCATAACAGACGCCGAGTTCCACGGTAGAGCGGCATCCTCCGTGTCGACCAACCACATGGCCCTGAGGAGGTCAACACGGGTCGAAGGCGGCTCGTCGCCGTCGTTCAAGGTGTCCGAGGCCGTGAACAAGTCGTCGAGCGCGACGGCGCCGCCACCCAGTACCCTTGCCACAAGATCGTCGGCCACTCGTCCCACGTTGTCCTCCTCGGGCCCCGACGGTTCGAGGTCGGATTATTCCGGATGGTCAGGCAAGGCCACCATGGACCAGGCGACGGTGCGCTGATGTACCCCGGCGTGCGGCGAGGCCCCGCCGTCACCGCTCCGCCAGGGCGCGGCCGAGGCCACGAGAGCTTCCGGTGATGAGCCAGACCTTCGTCATCGCATCTCCTGTCGAACTACTGGATGGTTCGTACCGGACGATCCCGATCACCGGTTCTCCGGCCGCTCGATGAGCATCCCGAGCACGAACTGTGAGTACTGGCGAGGCTCCCGGCGCACGCGTACCCGCCCTCATGAACGGCAACCTGGTCGCTACGTTGGCTGCCCAGTGTCCCGCCGAATGGATGATCTGTATGCCGCTGGGTCACATGGCTGAACCCGCGGCTTAGCCGCCTGCGAAG
>JAQBPH010000589.1:0-9162 GCA_028287625.1 Chloroflexota bacterium
ACCTCCAGCTTGGAGTGCGCGTTGAGCTTGCTGCTGAGACTGCGGAGGTGGCTGCGAACGGTGACGTAGCCGATGCCCAACCGGGCGGCGATGCGGCGGTTGTCGAGCCCCTCCGCCAGGAGACGCAGGATCTCGTGCTCGCGGGGCGTCAGCCGATCCAGCAGCGGCACGCGGTCCACGGAGCCCGCGATCAGCCCGGCCAGGGTGGCCGCCGGGATCAGCAGCTCGCCAGCGGCGGTGCGGCGGACGGCGTCGACCAGCTCCGCGGCCGGCTGCGTCTTCAGGAGGTAGCCTCGGGCGCCGGCCTTGACCGCCTCTCGAAGGAGCGCGTCGTTCATCACCATGCTCAGGAACAGCATCCGGAGCCCGGGTTGGCGCTCACGAAGCATGGTCGCCAGCTCGGCGCCGGTCGCATCGGGAAGCTGGTAGTCGATCAGCACGACGTCCGGACCTGTCGCCGGCACGAGCGCCATCGCCTCGGCGGCGTCACCGGCAACGCCGACCACCTCGAGGTCGGCGTGCTGGCCGAGGACCAGCCGGATGCCGTCCGCCACCACCCGGTGGTCGTCGACGATGAGCACGCGCGCAGGCGGCCTCTGCCGCAGGCCCTGGGTCGGGGTCCGCCAGTTGCTCTCGGTCCCTGCCATGATGCTGCCCTGAAGTCTAGGCCGAAGCGCCGACTACTCCATTTGGTGGTGGCCCGCGGTCGGATTCCATGCGACCCTGAGAGAGAGAGAGAAGGTGCCTGGAGACGCTATGTGACCTCCGTGACGAGGAGCCCTGACCCTGACGCCGAGATCGGGTCGCGGATCAGCGTCCTGGTCGCCGACGACGACCCGCGGATGGTCGACACCCTCACCGCGCTGATCGAGAGCCGGCGCTTCCTCCATCTGGTCGGTGTCGGTTTCAACGCCGCCGATGCGGTCTCCATCGCGAGCCGCACGCGGCCCCGCGTCGGGCTCCTCGACGTCAGGATGCCGGGCGGCGGAGCGTACGCCGCCCGATCGATCCGTGAGGCGTCGCCCTGCACGCGCTGCGTCGCCCTCTCCGCCTACCTCGACCAGGAGAGCGTCATGGCGATGCGCGAGGCGGGCGTGTTCGAATACCTGGTCAAGGGTGCGGCCTCCGTCGCCGACATCGTCCGGGCCATCCGGCGCGCGGCCGGCGAGGGCGAGGATCGTCCGACTGGCTAGGAGGTGGGCCCGCAGCGACGGTGGTCACGAGAGCTTCGGCACCACCTCGGCGGCCAGGCGCTCCATCTGCTCGCCCTCATCGAACAACGGTGTGAAGAGGATCAGCTCGGCGCCCGCCTCCGCGACGTCGCGCAGGCCCTCCACGCAGGCGTCGGGCGGACCGGCGACCGCCACCCCCTCCAGGCCGCTCAGCCCGAAGTGGGAGTAGAGCCGCTGCAGCCCCTCGGCGACCCGCCGGCGGGCGCGCTCGGCGTCGTCGTCGACCGCGATGTAGACGCGCTTGGCGATCCCGAAGCTGGCGGGGTCCCGCCCTGCCTCCTCGAGCGCCTCGCGCACGATCGGCACCTGCTCGGCGAACCGGGCGGTTGTCGTCGACCCGGCGCCGAAGAAGCCGTCGCCGTACCTGACCGCTCGTCGGAGTGCCGCCGGGTGGTTGGCGCCGAACCAGATGGGCGGGTGGGGCTTCTGGAACGGCTTGGGCTCCATGGCCGCACCCTTCAGCTGCCAGAAGCGCCCATCGAAGGTCACCCGCGGCTCCGTCCAGAGGACCTTCATGAGCCGCAGTCCCTCGGTGAAGCGGGCCACCAGGCTGTCGGGGTCGACCTCGAAGGCGGAGAACATCCTGCCCTGCCCTCCCGTGCCAACGCCGACCTCGATGCGGCCCCGGCTCAGTTGGTCCAGCGTGCTCAGGCTCTTGGCCAGATGGGTCGGGTTGTGCAGTGGGGTGACGAACACGACGCAGCCCAGGCGTATCCGCTCGGTGCAGGCGGCCGCGTAGGTCATCGCCTCGATCGGTCCGAGGATCGGCATCGTCCCCAGGACCTGCTCCTGCGTCCACGCGCTGGTGAAGCCGAGCGCTTCGGCTCGCCTCAGGTGGGCGCGGAAACCGGCCGGGTCGAACGCGCCATCAGCGACGAATTGCGGGATCGAGATCGCATATCGCATGCGTTCGACCGTAGCACGATCCCTGTCCGGCTCCGGCGACCGCGGAGGCCATCGAGAAGGCGGGATCGATCTGGAGGGCCAGGTCCTCCCCGACCGAGCTGCTCGCCCATGCGGTCGCATTGCGGAGATGGAACTCCACCGTCTGGCGGTGGAACTTCTCCCACTCCTTGGGCCGGGCGTCGACGGCGGCGTGAATGCGCGCCAGCGCGGCAAGGTTGTCGGGCTCGAGGTCGTCGAGCGACGTCGGCCCTCCCTTCTCCATGGCGCGCACCATCGACGAATTGCCAAGCCATGCGAGCAGGCTGTCGCCGGCGTGCTCGCGCAGGAATTCGACGTCCTCCGGGGCGTGAACCTTGTTCCCGACGACGGCGATGGCGACGTCGTGGTCTCGCGCGTAGTGACGGTACTGACGGAGGACGGACACGCTGCGCAGTGTCGGCTCGGCGACCAGCAGCATGAGGTCGAAGCGCGTGAACATCCCGGACGCGAAGGCGTCGGCTCCGGCGGTCATGTCGACGACGACGTACTCTCCGGGTCCGTCGATCGTGTGGTTGAGGAGCAGCTCGGCCGCACCCACCTTCGAGTGGTAGCAGGCGACTCCGAGGTCGTCGTCGTTGAAGGGACCGGTCGCCAGCAACCGCAGCCCGGCGACGCGGCGGCCGAGGCGCTCGTAGATCGGGTTCGACTCGGTGACGCGAACGAGGCACGATCCCGAACCCGGTGGGGTCGTCTTCACCATCGAGGCGGACGAACGGATCCGCGGATTGCCACCCCTCAGGTGGTCCTTGATCAGCGGGAGGTGCGCGCCCATGGCGGGGAGCGCGGCGGCCTCGGCGTCGCTCATACCGAGGGCGCCGGCGAGATGCTGGTTGATGTCGGCGTCGATGGCGAGGACGGGCGCTCCGGCGCGCACCAGGTGGCGGGCGAACAGCGCAGCCAGGGTCGTCTTGCCGCTGCCCCCCTTGCCGACGAAGGCGACCTTCATAGGGCGAGATTGCTCCACACGGATCGATCGGAAGGCTGGACGCCGGCGACGTGCCTGCGTATACAGTAATAGCTCTCATTACCTCATGACAAGCACGAGGACGAACAGCCGCCCGGAGAGAGTCGCGTGGGTAGGATGCGACACGGTGGCCGCCGGCCGGCCCATCACGGCGGCATTGGCACGTGATCGGCGAAGTAGTCAGGTCCGGCGATGACAGGACGGTCCCGTCAACCATATGGTGACGACGACAGGGCCCAGCGGCCATTCGCCGATCGCCCCGCGCGGAGGACCAAGGATGGCCGCCACCTCTCATCTCACCCGGACGCCGTTGACGCGCTCCGAGTGGGACGGGCGGGGCAGGGTCCTCGACAGCCGGCAGATCAGCCGCATGGAGCCGCGCATGACCGTCCGCACCATGATGCGGCAGGCGGTCACCTTCAACGCCCACCGTCCGGCGATCATCACCGAGGATCGAACGTTCACCTTCACCGAGGCATGGGACCGGGGGGTTCGCATGGCCAACGGCCTGCGGGCTCTCGGCATGAAGCCTGGCGAGAGGGTTGCCGGCGTCCAGGGCAACAACCTGGGTGCGTCCGACTTCCTCATCGGCTGCGCCGTCGCCGGCCTGGTGCGCGTGCCCCTCTACCCACGCAACTCCGGCGAGGCGCACGCCCAGATGCTCGCGGGCACGCAGTGCCGCTACCTGCTCGCGGACGAGGCGTACGCCGGCAGTGTCCATGGCCTCGAGCGCGACATCCGGGGACTCGACCACATCCACATCCGGGACAGTGGGTACGAGGAATGGCTCGCGAACCAGGATCCCACCGACCCGGACGTTGCGATCTCGGGCGATGACTGGTACGTGATCCGCCACTCAGCCGGTACGACCGGACGATCGAAGGGCGTGGGGTACACGAACCACGACTGGTTGGTCTGCTGCCGGAACTGGGTCTATTCGCTGCCACGCCTGACCCGAGCCAGCGCCGTCGGCCACGCCGGACCGATCTCCCACGCCTCCGGGTATCTCTTCATCCCCGGATGGCTGCACGGCGCGGTCAACGTGCTGTTCGGGGCGTTCGACCCCGGCAGGGTGCTCTCCATGATGCAGGAGCACCGCGTCAGCCACACGTGGGCGGTGCCCACCATGCTGCATGCGCTGGCAGACCACCCCGCAGCCCCCCAGGGCGACTGGTCGCACCTGCGGGCGATTCTGGTCGGCGGCGCGCCGATCACCGATGCGACCGCGCTCGCCGCTCACCGCGTGTTCGGTGACAGGCTCTACCACATCTTCGGCCAGACCGAGGCCGTGCCGTTGACGATGATGGGCCCGGAGGAGTGGTTCGGCACAATCGACGGTTCGGCCCCGATGCGGTCGGCCGGCCGCGTCCTCCCCTTTGTCGAGCTGCAGATCCGCGGCGAGGACTGGAGCACCGTCCTTCCGCACGGCTCGGAGGGCGAGATCTACGCGCGGTGCGAGTCACAGATGCGCGAATTCTGGGGGGACGACGAACTGACGCGGTCACGTCTCGTCGACGGCTGGGTGCGGACCGGCGACATCGGAAAGCTGGACGACAACGGCTACCTCTACGTCCTCGACAGGGCCGACGACCTGATCGTCTCCGGTGGGTTCAACATCTGGCCGGCCGAGCTCGAGGCGGTGATCGCCGACCATCCGGCGGTGATCGAGGTCGCGGTCTTCGCGATCCCGGACGACCGCTGGGGAGAGACTCCGATGGCGCTGTGCTGCGTCGCCGAGAACGCCTCGGTGGAGGCTGAGGAGATCATCGATCTCTGCCGTATGCGGCTCGGGTCGTACAAGAAGCCGTCCGGTGTGACCTTCACCACCCAGCCGCTGCTCAAGAGCGTCGTCGGCAAGCTTCAGCGCAAGGCGCTGCGCGAGCCGTACTGGGCCGGGAAGGAGCGCCGGGTCGCCGGGGCCTGAGGATGAGCGACGTGTACGTGGCTGGCGCAGCGATGACCAGCTTCGGGAGGTTTCCGCAGAGCTCGATCCGGTCGCTTGCGGAGGAGGCGGTGAGCGAGGCGCTGGCGGACGCCGGAATCGGGCCGCAGAACGTGCAGATGGCCGTCTTCGCCAATGCCGCCGCCGGCGTCCTGAGCGGCCAGGAGATGATCCGCGGGCAGACGGCGCTGCGTCACACCGGGCTACTCGGCATTCCCATCGTCAATGTCGAGAATGCCTGCGCCTCCGGCTCGAGCGCGGTGCACCTCGCCTGGCTGGCGATCCGCGCAGGGGCCTGCGATGTCGCCCTGGCCGTCGGTGCCGAGAAGCTCACCCACGAGGACCGATCGCGACCGTTCGCCGCCCTGGCGACCGCGCTCGACCAGTCGCAGGCCGACGAGCTCACGCGCGAGCTGCGACCCTGTCTACGCCGCCGCAAGGGAGCGTCCGCCTCGTCGGCGCCGGAGCAGGCGGCGGCCGGCGACGGTCAGCGGTCGATCTTCATGGACGTCTACGCCGCCGAAGCCCGCACCTACATGGAGTCGAGCGGAGCCACCATCGAGGATCTGGCACGGGTGGTGGTCAAGAGCCGTCACAATGCCGCCGACAACCCAAAGGCGCAGTACCGCCGGGAGGTGACGGTGGAGGAGGTGCTGGCCAGCCGGGAGATCGCGAATCCCCTCACGCTGCTCATGTGCTCACCGATCGGCGACGGCGCCGCCGCGCTCGTCCTGTGCTCCGAGGGGTTCGCGCAGCGGCGTGGCAGGACCACGGTTCGGCTGCGGACCTCGGCTCTCGTCTCCGGTCGCGACCGACGGCCGCACGAGGCGACGGCGGTGGAGCGAGCCGCCGCACTCGCGTACGAGCAGGCGGGCATCGGTCCCGACGATGTGGACGTCGTCGAGCTCCACGACGGTGCGGCGCCCGCCGAGCTGATCACCTACGAGGAGCTCGGCCTCTGTCCCGCCGACGGAGGACCCGCACTGCTCGCCTCGGGGGCGACCGCGGTCGGCGGCCGCATGCCGGTGAATCCCAGTGGCGGCCTGCTCTCGATGGGCGATCCGATGGGGGCGAGTGGCTGCGCACAGATCGTCGAGCTGGTCGACCAGTTGCGGGACCGCTGCGGTCCGCGGCAGATCGCGGGTGGCCGCATCGCCCTCGCCGAGAACGCGGGCGGCTATCTCGGGAACGACCCTGCCACCGCCGTTGTCACCATCCTGTCGAGGTAGCCGCCTCGTGTCGAGCATGTCTCGAGTGCCGACGGAGGCCGGCCGCTCCGGAAGGAGCGCTCAGCGCGGTCAACCGGACCTCGCCACATCCCCGTCGCGTTGGAGCAGACGCAATGCCTCCCGAGTGCGACCTGCGGGCGGCGCTGTCATCACCATGATGATCTCCTGCCCGTCGTGTGCTGGTCGCAGCAGCTGCCAGTCGAGGGTCATCTCCCCCGCAAGGGGATGCACCAGGGTCTTCGTGCCGAAGGTCTGGTAGTCGACGTCGCGAGAGGCCCACCAGGTCCTGAAGTCTGCGTCGTGGACGGACAGGTCGCCGACCAGTTCCGTCAGCCTCGGGTCATCGGCAGCATCGAGTACCGCCATGCGGAAGAACGCGACGCAGGTGCGGGCGATGTCCTCCCAGTCGACGTATCGACCCCGCACCGCGGGCTCGAGGAAGAGGAGCCGGACGAAGTTCCGCTCGCGGTCCGGTATCCGAGCGAAGTCGGTGAACAGAGCAGCCGCCAGCGAGTTCCAGGCCAGAACATCCAGGCATGGACCGAGGGCCAACGCGGGTGAGTCGATCAGGTTGTCGAGCAGGACCTGTATCTGGGGCCGGACCCGCCCGGCGGGACGGCGACGCGGACGGCTGATGTTCTTGTTGGCCAGCTGGAACAGGTAGCTCGTCTCGTCTGCTCGCAGGCGGAGCGCCCTGGCGATGGCGTCCAGCACGCTGGTGGAGGCGCCGATCAGTCGTCCCTGCTCGAGCCGCGTGTAGTAGTCGGTGCTGATCATGGCCAGTTGGGCGACCTCTTCGCGGCGCAGGCCCGCCACCCGTCGACGCTGTCCGTTGGAGGGCAACCCGACCTGGTCGGGCCTGGTGTGCGCGCGCCGGGTCTGCAGGAATGCCCCGAGCTCGCTCGGCCGTTGCCTGTTGGTGCTCACCAGCAGATCATCGCAGGTCGGCCTGGTTGAACCAACCTGGGAAGTCCTCTTCCCAGGAACGCTTCTGCCTCTGGTCGCCAGGGGCGGGTGCGCGGTGAAATGGAGCCCGAGCTGCACGCCCGGACAGCAATCTCGACGGAGGTCTCTCCCATGCCCCACAACGTCACGTTTCTCAGCGACGGACGCAAGCTCGTCGGCCACCTGTACCTGCCGGAAGGTCGCACCACCGGTGCGCGGGCCGCGGCCGTCGTGGTCGTCGGGGCGTCCTCGGGGACGAAGGAGCAGACCCCGGCGGTCTACTCCCAGCGCCTGGCGAAGCTGGGCTACGCGGCGCTGGCCTTCGACCACTCCACGTACGGCGAGAGCGAAGGCACGCCTCGCTGCGACGAGAACCCGTTCGCCAAGTCCGAGGACATCAAGTGCGCGGTGACCTTCCTGAGGAGCCGGGCGGAGGTGGACGCCGACCGGATCGGTGCGGTGGGCGTCTGTGGCGGTGGGGGCTTCGTGCCCTACACGGCGGTCGCCGACCGGCGGATCAGGGCCGTCGCCACCGTGAGCGGGCTCCCCGATCTGCGCAGCACCCTCACCGACGGCTTCGCCGGTGACTGGCGCGAGCTCATGCGGTTCGCGCAGAGCGCCCGCGAGGCCCACGCGCGGGGCGGGGAGGCGCAGTACATCCCCTTCATGCCGCCGGGCCCGCAGAGCGAGTGGGTGGAGAAAGGCAGGGACTACTACCTGACCGGGCGCAACCCCGATCCGAACTGGCAGAACCGGATCCTGGCGTGGTCCTTCGACAGGATGCTGCAGTACTCCGCGTTGGACATCGTCCATCTGCTGGCCCCGACGCCCCTGCTGCTCATCGCCGGCTCGGCTGCGGAGACGCTGCAGCAGAGCCGAGCCGCCTACGAGAAGGCGAACGAGCCCAAGGAGCTCGTCCTCGTCGAGGGCGGAAGGCACTTCGACTTCTACGACCTGCCCGAGTACGTGGAACCGGCCGTGGCGAGGATCGACATCTTCTTCCGGGCACACCTGTCACCGAGCAGGGGCGCGGTGGATGCGGCAGCGCTTGCCGAGGCCTGACCGCCACGGCGCCGCCGAGGATGCGTTAGAACTCGAGAACCAGGCGCCCCCGGGTGCCCCCCGCCTCGAGGATGCGGTGTGCCTCCGCGGCCCGCTCGGCCGGGATGGTCCGTGCCACTCGGAGCGTCACCTGGCCGTCCTCCACCTGTTGGCGCAGACGGTCGAGCTTGGCCCGCTCGCGCGCGTAGGTCGAGAACGGCGTCAGCCCCCTGCGGAACTGCGTCGCGGACCCGCTCGGAGAACTCTGCACCTCGCCTGATCACGATGTCGGCGCCCAGGTCCTTCACGAGTTGCTCATCGTCCGGTGAGGCGTCGGCGATGACGCGCAGGCCATCCGCCTTCGCCAGCTGCACCGCGTACCCGCCGACGGCGCCGGCCGCGCCGGTGACCGCGAGTGTCTGGCCCGGTTGGAGCCTGAGCACGTCGAGGGCCAGGCGTGCCGTCAGGCCGTTCATGGGCAGGGTCGTCGCCTCGACATCCGTCGCACCGGCCGGCACTCGGGCGACGGACTCGGCGGGGACAACGACGCGCTCGGAGTACGCGCCGTGCGAACCCCTGGGCACCACGATGGCCATCACGTGGTCGCCCACCCGCAGGTCCGTGGAGACGCCATCGCCGACCTGTTCGAGCACACCGGCGGCGTCCATCCCCGGCACGTAGGGCGGCGGTGTATCTCGGAGCATGTCGGCCCGGGCGCCGCTGCGCAGCACGGTGTCGGTCGGGTTGACCGCCGCCCCATGGACCCGTATGCGCAGCTGCCCCGGCCCGGCCTCAGGGTCGGGCAGGTCGACGATGTGCAGCGCCTCCGGCCCGCCGAACTCTGTCACTCCAACCGCCCTCATG
>JAQBPH010000279.1:0-3271 GCA_028287625.1 Chloroflexota bacterium
GGAGAAACTGCCGCGTACCTCCAACCGGCGGCAGAACTGGCGCGCATCTCCACCGGCGGCAGAGCGGCCCACCGCGAATCTCCACCGGCGGCAGAACTGGCGCGCATCTCCACCGGCGGCAGAGCGGCCCCCCGCGAATCTCCACCGGCGGCAGAACCGCCGGGCATCCCCACCGAGTTCGCCCACCACTGGCTGCGCGCAATGCGCCCGGAGACGCCATGACCGACACGACCCTCGCACCCGCGGTCGCGGTGACCACCGTCGACGCCGCCGTCGCCGGCGGCGGGCCGGCGGGCATCCTGGCCGGCCTGCTGCTCGCCCGGCGGGGGGTGCGGGTGCTGGTCCTCGAGAAGCACGCCGACTTCCTCCGCGACTTCCGCGGCGACACCATCCACCCTTCGACCCTCGAGGTCATGGACGACCTCGGCCTCACCGACCGGCTGCTCCGGATCGAGCACCGCCGCGAGACGCGGATCCAGGTCGGCGTCGGCGGGCGGCTCACCACTGTCGCAGACCTGAGCCGCCTGCCCACCCGGCATCGGTACGTCGCCTTCATGCCCCAGTGGGACCTGCTCGAGTTCCTCAGCGGCGAGGCGGCCCGGTACCCGGGCTTCGAGCTGCGGCGCTCGGCGGAGGTGACCGGCCTGATCGAGGAGGGCGGCCGCGTGTGCGGGCTGCGCTACCGCGACGCCGGGGGCGACCACGAGGTGCGCGCCGCCGTGGTGATCGCCGCCGACGGCCGGCATTCGAGGGTCCGCGAGTCCGCGGGGCTGGTGCCCGAGGCGGAGTCGCCGCCTATGGACGTGCTCTGGTTCCGCATCTCCCGCCGCCCCACCGACCCGGACGCGACCTTCGGCCAGGCCGGTGGCGGCAGCCTGATGGTGCTGCTCAACCGCACCCGCTACTGGCAGGCCGGCTACGTCATCCCCAAGGGCGGCGACCAGGCGGTGCGCGCCGCGGGCCTGGCCGCCTTCCGCAGCCGGGTGGCGGAGCTCGCCCCGTTCCTCTCCGACCGCGTCGGCGAGATCGCCGGCTGGGACCAGGTGCACCTGCTCACCGTGGAGTCGAACCGGCTGCGCCGCTGGCACCGCCCCGGGCTGCTCTGCATCGGCGACGCCGCCCACGCCATGTCTCCGGTGGGAGGCGTGGGCATCAATCTCGCCGTCCAGGACGCGGTGGTCACCGCCAACCTGCTCGCCGGGCCGCTGCGCTCCGGCCGCCTCACCGAGGCCGACCTCGCGGCGGTCCAGCGGCGGCGGCAGCTGCCCACGGCGGTGATCCAGCTCCTCCAGGCGCAGGTGCAGCGGGTGGTGCTCGCCCCCGCGCTCCGCGGCGGGTCCACCCCGGCCCACCGGGCGCTGGGGGTGCTCCGGCGGCTGCCGCTGCTCCGCGACCTGCCCGCACGGCTGATCGCGCTCGGCATCCGGCGCGCCCACGTGGAGGGGTAGCAGGGGAGGGCTGCTCAGCCGCCCCGCAGCCGGGCCGACACCGCGCCGTCCATTGCGGCGTCGATCGCCGTCCAGGCCATGGCGATGGCGCCGTCGGTCACCGCCCGGTCGGCCGCGGGGCGGATGCAGTGGGCGGCGAACTCGGGCTGGTGGTTTGAGGAGGGAAGGGCGTCGATGTCCATCATCGGATGGATGGAGGGGATGGCGAGCGAGACGTTGGCCATGTCGGTCGAGCCCACCATCCGGTCGGCGGGGCCGCCGGGGTCGGAGAAGCGCCGGCCGAGCTGCTCGGCGTTCTGCCGGTAGAGGCCGGCGAGCGCGTGGTCGACCCGGAACTCCGAGTAGGGGCGGGCGTCGGCGTGGAACGTGAGCTCGCAGCCGGTGGCCAGCGCCCCCGCCTCGAAGCAGGCGCGCACCCGGGGCTCGAGGTCGGCGAGCTCGGCGAGGGTGGCGGAGCGCGCGTACCACCTCCCCGCGGTGTGCGCCGGGACCACGTTGGGGGCGCCCCCGCCCAGGGTGACGATGCCGTGGACCCGGTCGGTGGGCCGCAGGTGCTGGCGGAGGAGGCCGATCGCCACCTGGGCGACGGTCAGCGCGTCGGCGGCGTTGATCCCGTCCTCGGGGTGGGCCGAGGCGTGAGCGGCCCGGCCGGTGTACTCGATCCCGAGGTGGGAGACGGCGAGGCAGGGCATGTGGTCGCGCTCGTAGGGGAAGGGATGGATCATCAGGGCGGCGTGGACGCCGTCGAAGACCCCGCGCTCGAGCAGCAGGATCTTTCCGCCGCCGTCCTCCTCTGCGGGGGTGCCGATCACCCGCACCCGCACCCCGAGGTCGTCCGCGACCCGCGCCAGCGCCAGGCCGGCGCCGACCGCGGCGGCCGCGATGACGTTGTGGCCGCAGGCATGGCCGACCTCGGGGAGGGCGTCGTACTCGGCGCAGATGGCGATGGTCAGTGGCCCGTCCCCGGCCTCGGCGACCAGCGCGGTGGGCAGGTCACCGGCACCGGTGCGCACCTCCATCCCGGCGGCGTCGAGCTCGGCGGCCACCCACTCGCAGGCCCGCACCTCCTCGAAGCCCAGCTCGGGGTGGGCGTGGATGCGATGGCTCAGCGACAGCAGCCGGTCACGGCTCTCCTCGACGGCGGCTCGGGCCGCCTCTCGCGCATCCATGACGGCAACCTCTGAGAACGCGAACGGCGGCGGCGGGAGACCCGCCGCCGCCGATCATGCTGCGGTCGGAGGCGTCAGGTCCGCAACAGGCGGGCGCGACGCAGCTGGGCGTGGACGACGACGACGACGGAGACGTCGAAGGTGAACTCGAC
The DNA here is from genome assembly GCA_028287625.1 of Chloroflexota bacterium. Classification (GTDB taxonomy): domain Bacteria; phylum Chloroflexota; class Dormibacteria; order Aeolococcales; family Aeolococcaceae; genus CF-96. The sequence goes on from JAQBPH010000279.1 coordinate 2,770, forward strand.
GAGGGCGACCGCGATCACCGCCCAGCCGATGGCCCATGCGGCGACCGGCGCCCCGACGGTGGCGCAGAGCGAGGCGAGCACCAGCACGAGGCCGGTCGCCGCCTCACCGACGCGGTGCGGTGCCGGGTCCTCGGCGGTGAGCCACGGACGCGCCAGCCGGGCGGCGGGGAGCACCCGGGCGCTGATCCAGCGTGGCACCGAGAGCGCCGGATGGGCGGTGGAGGCGAGCAGGGCGACCGCGACCAGGGGCAGCGCCACCTCGAACCCCGGCGAGGAGAGGGAGAGCGCCCAGCCGCCGGCCAGCAGCGCCATCACCAGCACCCGCTGGACCCGCGCCGCGGTCCGGTCGACGGGGGTGACCCCGGCGACCCCGGCCCGCGCCCTCGCCAGCGCGCGGGTCAGCGGACCCGGCCGCCCGGGGGCTCGCTCGGCCAGGTAGGGCGGCGGTGCGCCCCACGACCAGGCAGGCCGCTCGCCGGACGCCGCCGGGACCGGCTCGGGC
>JAQBPH010000283.1:0-15762 GCA_028287625.1 Chloroflexota bacterium
TCTACGCGCAGAACCACTTCGGCGTCTACCGGAGCGATGACGGCGGCGACTCATGGGACGCGATCGAGTCCGGTCTGCCGAGCACCTTCGGCTTTCCGATGGTCGTGGATCCGCACCGGCCCGACACGATCTTCACCTTCCCGCTGCAGGCCGACGAGGACCGGATGCCGCCCGGCGGCAGGTGCCGCGTCTATCGCAGCCGGGACGCCGGCACGACCTGGAGCGCTCTTTCGGCCGGGCTGCCGCAGGACCCGTACCACGCCGCGGTGCTGCGCGACGCGATGTGCACCGACGACGGCGATCCCGCCGGCATCTACTTCGGCACCCGGCTGGGCGAGGTCTACGGCAGCATCGACGACGGCGACTCCTGGACCGCGGTCGCGACCCACCTTCCCGACGTGCTCACGATCCGCGCCTTCGTTCCATGACGGTCACCCTGGTGATCCCCGCCGCGCTGCGCAGCTGCGCGGCCGGGTCGCGTGAGGTCGCCCTGGAGGGAGCCACGCTCGGCGGTGTCCTCGACGACCTGGCGCAGCGGGCACCGGTCCTGGAACGCCGCCTCCGCGACGAGCGCGGGCGGCTTCGTCCGCACGTGCTCGTCTTCGTCGACGGCGTCATGGTCGGCGCCACTCCGGGGCTCGACACGCCGGTCCACGACGGCACCGAGGTGTTCGTCGCCCCTGCCGTCTCGGGAGGGTGAGGGTCCGCGCGGCCAGCCCGGCTTCCGGCCCCACCCGAGCGCTCCGCGCCACCGCAGTGGCCGGTGGCACACGGCCGAAGCGAGGAGGGCCGGTCCTCCTCAGCCGGCGAGTGCGACGCCGATGCAGGCGAGGCTCGTGCTGGTCATGAGCACGATGGTGACGGCAGCACCGGCGGCGAGCGGCCGGCCGATGGGGACGCCGTGCATGCAGTCGGGGTCGCGGGCGACGAGGAGCAGGAGCAGCATGGTGATGGGGGTCGAGACCCCCCCGGCGACACCGGCGGCGAGGAGGATGCCCACGGGCGGGATCCCGGCGAGACCGGCGAGCCCGGCGACGAGAAGCGATCCTGCGATCATCCTGCGGTGGCCACGCCACCCCGCCGGGCGCACACCGCGCGCCACCGGGAAGGTCTCGTGCACCGCATGCGCCGTGGTCATCGCGAGAACGGCCAGGGCGAGGACGGCGGAGGCCAGCAGTCCGAGCGCGAAGACCCAGGACGACAGCGGACCGGCCACCGGGCGCAGCGCCTGCGCGGCCTCCTCCGCCGTGTGCACGGTCGCACCACGGCCGCCGAGGGTTGCGCCGGTGGCCACCAGGATGAACCAGAACACCACGCTCACCGCGGCCATGCCGAGTACGGCGTCGCGCTGCGCCTGGCGGCGGGTCCGGACGCCGTGGTGCGTGTGCTCCTCGATGGTCTGCCAGAAGTAGACATAGCCGGTGAGCGTCGTGCCCATCAGGGTGAGGATCGAGGTCAGCATCGCCGGCGTCGGCGGGAACGACGGCAGCACCGAGTCGACGAGCACACGCCGCCACGCGGGATGGGCGAGGAAGGCGGCGGGCACGTACGCGAGGAGGAGGACGACGACGGCGGAGAGCAGGCGTCGCACGGTGCGGTGGTCACCGGCGCACAGCACGATGGCGACGGCGCCGGCCAGGGGGACGACGAACCACCGCCACGAGGCGCCGGCGAGCAGCCCGACCGCCGCGGCGCCGCCCTCCAGGTCGGCGACCAGGGTGAGCAGGTTGACCGCGACCAGGCTCACCAGGGAGACGAGCGCGACCCGCCGTCCGTAGCGCCGGGTGATGACCTCCTGCAGCCCGCAGCCCGTCGCCACCCCGACGGCCGAGGCCGTCGCCTGGATGGCCGCCATCATGGGGAAGAGGAGCACGACGACCCACGCCAGGGAGAACCCCGTCTGGGCGCCGACCACGGCGAGGGTCGTCACCGTGGTGGGATCGCCGTCGGAGGCCCCGGCGACGATCCCGGGGCTCAGTCCGGTCACCGGCCGTCCCGCGGGCGCCGCCGCGTGGGCGCCGCGGGCCGCGTCCACTACGCGCCCGACATCCGGCGGCCGCGGAACCGCAGCGGTCGCAGGGCATTGCCGCTGGCGAGCAGCGTGGAGCCGTTGTTGAAGGCGGTGGCGCTGATCGGGTTCAGCAGGCCCACGGTGGCGAGGCCGAGTGCCGCCGCATTGGGGGCGGCGACCAGCGCGATGTTCTGGCGGACCAGCCCCATCGCGAAGCGGGCCATGCGCACCGCGTCGACAAGAGCGCCGAGGTCCTCGGTGGCGAGCACCACCTGGGCCGTCTCCCGGGCCATGTCCGCACCCCGGGACACGGCGACGCCCACGCTCGCCTCCGCCATCGCCGCGGCGTCGTTGATCCCGTCACCGACCACCGCGACCACCTTGCCCTGGGCCTGCAGCTCGTGGACGAGGTCCACCTTCTCCTCCGGCATCATCCCGCCGCGATGGCCGTCGAGTCCCAGCTCGGCGGCCACGCTGGCCGCCACCTCGCTGCGGTCGCCGGTGGCCAGCCACAGCTCGCGGACGCCCGCGGCGCGCAGGTCACGGATCACCTCCTTGGCGTCGTCGCGGACGCCGTCCTCGGTGTGGATCGTGCCGGCGAAGCGGCCGTCGATCGCCACCAGGGCCACGGACCCGTTCCGCCCCAGCCCGCGAGGCGGTGCGACGCCGTGCTCCTCGAGCAGCCGCCGCCGCCCCACGACCACCTGGTGGCCCTCGACCGCGGCGGTGACCCCGCCGCCCGGCTGCAGGCGGACGTCCCGCGGCTCGGGCAGGCGGAGGCCCTCGCGGCGGGCGTGGCGGCGGATGGCCCGCGCCATGGGATGCGGGAAGTGGCCCTCGGCCGCGGCGGCGAGACGGAGCATCTCGTCCTCGCTCCAGGTCCCGCGCGCCTCGACGCCGACCACCGCCGGCCGCCCGCTGGTCAGCGTGCCGGTCTTGTCGAAGACGATCGTGGTGACGCGGGCGAGGTCCTCGATCGCCTGGCCCTGCTTGAAGATGACGTCCTGGCGTGCACCGGTGATCATCGTCATGAGGATCGAGGTCGGCACGGCGACGCGGATGCCGGTCCCGAAGTCGATGATCAGCATCGAGACCAGCCGGCCGACGTTCCGCGTCACCACGAAGACCGTCCCGCTCGCCAGCAGGACGGGGATCACGAAGCGGTCGGCGATGCGGCGGGCGAGGTCGGTGGTCTGCGTGTTGGCCGCGACCGCGTCCTCGATCGCCGCCGCCAGCCGGCCGGCGCGGGTCTGGCTGCCGGTCGCGCGCACCTCGATGACCAGCCGGCCGTCCTGGACCACGCCGCCGGCGAGGACGGGCATCCCGAGCTCGACCGGCACCGGGTAGGGCTCGCCGGTCCAGGTGCGGTTGTCGATGCTGCCCGCGCCGTCCAGGACGACGCCGTCGATGGGAACGGTCTCCCCCGCATAGACCACGGCGTGGTCGCCCACCCGGACCTCCGCGGTCGGCACCCGCGGCTCGGTGCCGTCGCGCAGCATCCGGACGCCCCGCGGGTCCGCTCCGAGCATCTGGGTGAACACCCGGCGGGCGCGGCCCGAGGCGCGCTCGCGGATGCGCTCGCCGCTCTCCACCAGCGCGACCGAGATGCCCGCGGCCAGCAGGTCGCCGGTGCCGAGCAGCAGCGAGACCGCGGTGGCGTCGAGGACGTCGACGTTGAGGTGACGCTGGGTGACACCCTCGACGGCGCGGCGCGCCATGGGGATGGCGCACACCGCGATCGTCGCCGTGGAGAGTGGCGCCAGGCCGGCGATGCCCGCGGTGAGCGACACGGCGGGCAGGAGGAAATGCCGCCACAGCGGGCCGCGTGGGCTGGACGCGCCGGTCGCGGGCGCGCCGCCTGATGAATCGGGGTCGACCGGACGCTCCGGACAGCGGTCGACGACCTCCTGGAAGCTGGCCGTGCGGTCGAACTGGACGGCCAGCGATCGCGCAGCGGGAGACCACCGGGCGTCGCGGACGTCCGGCACCGAGGCGAGACGCCTGGCGAGCGACGGCCCGTCGGCGCACCTCGTGGCGGGAATGCGCAACCGGACCCGGCCCGGGAGGCTGTGGACCACCCAGCCGCCCCAGCCGTCGAGGCCGGGTGCAGGAGCCCGCGATCGCCGGCGCCCGACCGCGCGGGCCGCCTGTCCGCGGGGCTCGACGTCACCGTTGCAGGTGATGTGGCCGGCGGACGTGCGGGCTTTGTGGAGCGGTTGCTCGGGTGTCAAGCGGATACATCGGAGGGCAGAAGATGTAGCGTCTGCTGATGCTAACAACCGTGTACGGCGGTATGAAGAGCGGGTTAAGGCGAGAGGGCGCGACGCCCGAGAGCGCCTACTGACCCGCGGAGGGAGTGGAGGTTCCACGGGTGATGCCGGCCACGTCGTCGCCGGCGACGCGTGCGCCGGCGTCTATCGGGGGCGGCGTCCGCGTGCCGAGATCATGATCCCGGGCGTCACCACCGCCGAGCCCGGGTCCATGACGACCTGGCAGGCCCGGTCGATCTCCCCGCCGGTGACCATGCCCGACGCGACCATCTCGTCGCGCAGCTGCTCCATGTTCGCCCGGTGCAGCGCTCCCATCGGCGAGCCGCCGGCACCGGTCTGGAGGTGCCGCTCGGCGGCGACGTCGACGAGACCCGCCCCGGAGAGGAGCCCGTGGAGCTTGCGTCCGTAGGCGAGGTCGACCCCGTTCGAGGTCATGATCCGGCCCATCGCCCAGAGCGCCCGGGCCACCACCACCGTGTCCGATGCGGTCCTGCTGGTCACCGACACCTGCGCCGGCTCCGCGGCGGCGCCGTCCGGGCAGCCGAGGATGCGGCAGTCGACATCCTCGACGAGGAGCCAGCCACCGGGCTTGAGCGCCGACACCAGGCTGCGCAGCACCGCCCCGCGCTGCGCCGGGGGGAGGAGCAGGAGGCGGGCGTGAACCAGGTCGAACGCACGCTGGGGAGGCGGGCCGGCCGCCACGTCGTGACGGAGGACCTCCACGTTGGAGGGGACGCGCGGGGGTCCGCCGCCTCCGACCTCGAGGCAGCGCCAGCCCGGCGCCACCCCGATGGCCTCGAGGTGACGGCGGGTGCCCGGGTTGAAGAGAGCCTCCACGTCCACCCCTCCTGGCGACGGACAGCTCGGAGCCGCCCGTCGGGCCAGCCCGCGATGAGGAGATGCTCGCCCCACCGGGGGGGCGGCGTCGGCGCCTCCCGCCACCTCCAGGGTGTGTATTTCTACCGCCCCGCGGCTCGAGAGCTCGCGGATGCGAGGGCATCCACGGCGCTGGGTGTCACCGAACGTGATACCGATGTTGTAGAATCAAAGGTGAGAGGAAACGAGGGCGCGAGGCGGCCGGTCCCTGGCTGGGCCGCCTCGTTGCCGCAGCTGTGGTACGAGCATGAGGATGGAGACCCGCCGGCGCCCGAACGCGCCGGGGACGCGGCGACGGATGAGCCGTCTGCTGACCGCCATCGCCATGGTGCTGGTGGGTGCCGGTGTCCTGGCAGGCTGGCGCGGCGCCGGCCACGTGAGCTTCGACGGGCGGGCCCACCAGCTCGCCGCCCGCTGGGACGCGGAGGAGCGGCAGGGGCTCGACGCAGGGCGGGTCGCGCCGCTGCGGGCGTCCCTGGCGGCGCTCGAGTCGGCGGAGGCAGGCTGGCTGTGGCATCCGTGGCGGGGCGCGGATGCGGCGGCGATCGACCGGCTGTCGGCGCAGACCGACGCGTCGTGGCGGGACAGCCTGACCCGGGCGCGGTCCGACGCCGGCGCGGAGCTCACCACGGCGGCCGCCCTCGCGCACGACCAGGGGCGCTGGCTGCCGCCGCAGTTCGGCGCCGGCGTCGATCGGTGGCGCCAGCGGCTCGCGTCCGCGGCGACGCCGGCTGCGTACGGCTCGCTCGCCCGCGACATCCACGCGGCGACCGATGCCGCCCGCCGGCAGGCCGAGGCCGGCAGGGCCGCCACCGTGCCGGGCAGTCTCCCGGCGCTGCTCGCCACCGCCAGGGCCCTGCTCGCCCGGGCCGACGCCGCCCACCTCGACCCGGGTCCCGTCGGCGGCCTCACCGGCCGGCTCGACCAGGCGGTCTCCGCCGGCGGCGACCAGGCCGGGCCCGCGGCGCAGCTCACCGGCGCGCTGTCCGACCTGCAGACGCTGGTCGGCATCAACGACGACCTCGCCGCGAGGATGCGTCCGCTCCTCTCCGCGGTGGGCCAGGCGCGGGCCGAGCGCACTCCGGGCGCCACCGCCGAGTGGTCGCGCTACCAGGCGCTGCAGGGCGCCTTCAGCGCGGCACGCGCCGTCGACCAGTTGGGCGCGGTGCAGTCCGAGACCGGCTCCCTCGAGCAGGCGGTCGCCGCGGACCTGTCCGCCAACCGCTGCGGGCACCCGGTGCCCGCCGGCCACGTCATCGCCCTCGACCTCACCGCCCAGGAGATCGTCTTCTACGACAGCGGCTGCGCTGTCCGGGCGGCGCCGGTCACGACCGGCCGGCCGGCGCTGCCGACGCCCACGGGGACCTTCTCGGTCTTCGCGAAGTTCTCGCCGTACGTGTTCCACTCGCCCTGGCCACCCGGCTCACCGTACTGGTATCCGACCAGCCCGGTCGGCTACGCGATGGAGTTCGCCCGGGGCGGCTACTTCCTCCACGACGCCCCCTGGGAGCCGGCCTCGGAGTACGGCCCGGGGAGCCAGAACGGCAGTGGCGCCAGTCATGGATGCGTCCACATCCCCGCACCGGACATGGCCTGGGCCTACGGCTGGGCACCGCTCGGCACCCCGGTGATCGTCACCGCCTGACGCCGGATGCGCAACGACAGTCCCCCCTATACTCGGATGCAGACCTCCCGCTGGCTGGGGGACTGGGATGGACGGGGTTTGCGCGATGGCGGTGGAGCGGGCTGTCGCCGGGTTCCTCGCCGCACTGACGCCAACGGAGACGGATGACCTCCGAGGCCGGGGGCGTCGCCGTCGCTTCGCCCGGGGAGCGGCGATCGTCAACGAGGGCGAGGTGCCCCGTCGCGTCGTCGTCCTCCTCACCGGCCGGGTCAAGGTGTCGGACTTCTCGGGGGACGGTCGCGAGATCGTGCTCGGCGCACGCGGTCCGGGCGACCTGATCGGGGAGATCTCGGTGATCGACGGCCAGCCCTGCTCGGCGACGGTGACCGCCTTCGAGCCGGTCGAGGCGATGGTCGTCGAGGCCGCCGACTTCACCGCGTTCCTCGACGCCCATCCCCGGGTGCTCCGGGTGCTGCTGAGGTCGGTGGTGCAGAAGCTCCGCGACTCCGACCGCAAACGCGTCGAGTTCGGCGTCCACGACACCGAGGGCCGGGTCGCCCGCCGGTTGGTGGAGCTCGCCGACGAGCACGGGGACGAGCGGCAGGGGAGGGTCAGCATCACCCTTCCCCTCACCCAGAACGAGCTGGCCGGGTGGACGTGCTCGTCGCGGGAGGCGGTCAGCAAGGCGCTGGGGAACCTGCGCGGCTGCGGATGGGTGGAGACCGACCGCCGCCGGGTCACCATCGTGAACCTGGACGCGCTGCGCCGCCGGGCGGGTCTCTAGCGCTCCGCCGCCGGTCGGAATGCACCTCCCCGGGGTGGCGACGGCCGTGGTGGCCGCCGGCGCCCCCCCGCACGATCGCCATACCGGCCTCCGGGAGCTGCCCGCCCCTGCGGGCTCGGGGCCCGAGCGGAGGGACGGCGATGGATCGCACTCGGCGGCGGACGCGTCTGGCGGCAATCGCCTGGGCGCTGGCGGCGCTCCTGCTCGCCCTCCCGGTGGCCGGGGTGCAGGCCTCGACGCCGGGGGCGTGGACGACGGCCGCGACCATGCACGTCTCTCGCGAGCACTTCGCCGCGGCGCTGCTGGGCGACGGCAGGTTCCTGGTGGCGGGCGGCGTCAGCAACGGGGTGCTGCTGAGGTCGGCGGAGATCTACGACCCCGGACGCGGCAGCTGGCGGATGGCGGCGAGCATGGCGGTGGCCCGCTATGCGCCCAGTGCCACCCTCCTCCACGATGGTGAGGTTCTGGTCGCCGGTGGCTACAACGGTGGAGACCTGGGCTCCGCCGAGCTGTACGACCCGGTGGTCGACCGCTGGACAGCCACCGGTCCCATGGTGTCGCCGCGCCGGGACCACGTCGCCGCCGCGCTGCGGGACGGAAGGGTGCTGGTCACCGGGGGCTTCGCCGGAGACGCGATCCTCGCCGACGCGGAGCTCTACGACCCCGGCCGCCGCAGCTGGATCCCGGCTCCGCCGATGGCCGCACCCCGGCTCGGCCACACCGCCACCGTTCTCGACGGCGGCAGGGTGCTCGTCGCCGGCGGCGAGGCCACGCAGGGAGTGCTGGTGCCCACCTTCCCGGGGGTTCCCGCCGGCGTCTACGCCCGCAGCAGGGCCGCCGAGCTGTACGACCCGCTGCTGGGGGTGTGGACCCCGACCGGAGCCATGGCGACCCGACGGACCTCGCACACCGCGACGCTGCTCGCGGACGGGCGGGTGCTCGTCGCCGGCGGCTACAGCCCCGACGTCGACACCCAGGTGGCGTCCGCGGAGCTCTACGACCCACGCACCGGGCGGTTCACCCCGGGCAGGAGCATGAGCTCCGCCCGTGCGGTCCACACCGCGATCATGACCGGCGGGGGCCGGGTGCTGGTCGCCGGCGGGTACCACGACGGTGACGGGTGCCTGCGCTCGGTCGAGGAGTACGACCCGGCCACGGGTGCCTGGGCGCCGGCCGCGAGCATGGCCTCGCCACGCACCTTCCACACCTCGACGCTGCTCGCCGGCGGGCGGGTGCTGGTCGCCGGCGGCCACGCCGCCGACGGCTCGACGGGCCGCGCCGAGATCTTCACCTGAGCCGCCGGACCGCGACCGCCCGGCTCAGGCCGCCACCCCCTCGGCGGTCGCCGGCACCGCCTCGATCGCCGGCGGCACCGGCCGCTGCTCGTAGCTGCGGACGTCGAAGTGGCGCAGCAGCCTGCGGAACCGGAAGCTGAAGTCGGGCCACAGCGTGGTGTTCCGGCCGTTGCCGTCCAGATACCAGCTGGTGCACCCGCCCGCGGTCCACACCGTGCCGGCCATCGCACGCTGCACGCCATCGTTGAACGCGGCCTGCGCCGCCGGCCGCACCGCGATCGCGCCCACCGACCTCGCGCGCATGTGGCGCAGGGCCTCGACGACGTAGCCCGCCTGCGCCTCGGCCATCAGCACCACCGAGGTGTGGCCGAGCCCGGTGTTGGGGCCGAGCAGCAGGAACAGGTTGGGGAAGCCGGCCACCGTGGTTCCCCGGTGCGCCGTCATGCCGCCGGCCCACACCTCGGCGAGGCTGCGGCCGTCGCCGCCGCGCAGCCGGGTTGCGATGCGCACGTCGGTGACGTGGAAGCCGGTGCCGAAGATGATGGTGTCGACCTGCCGCTCGCACCCGTCGCGGGTCACGATCGAGTGCTCGCGCACCTCGGCGATGCCGTCGGTGACCACCTCGACGTTGTCACGCGAGAGCGCGGGCAGGTAGTCGTCGGAGATGAGGATGCGCTTGCAGCCGGGTGCGTAGTCGGGCGTGAGCCGGGCGCGCAGCTGCGGGTCCGCCACCTGCCGCCGGAGGTGCGTCCGCGCGACCGCCTCGACCACCGGAGCGAGGCGGGCGCGCACCAGCGGCAGCGCGTAGAGCTCGCGCCCCCAGTAGATCGCACCGCGCATCAACCGCTGCGCCGCGGGCAGGCGGCGGTACACCGCACGCTCCAGCCCGGTGATCGGGCGCGCCGGGCGCGGCATGATCCACGGCGGGGTGCGCTGGAAGATGTGCAGGGCGCCGACCTGGGGCTGGATCCTCGGCACGAACTGGATCGCCGAGGCGCCGGTGCCCACCACCGCCACGCGCTCACCGCTGAGGTCGTGCCCGTGGTCCCAGGTCGCGGAGTGGAACGTCGTGCCCCGGAAGCGGTCGAGGCCGGGCAGGCTGGGGATCGACGGCTCGCTCAGGGGGCCGGCGGCGGCCACCAGCACGCGGGCGGAGAGGGGGCCCTGCGCGGTCTCGATCCGCCAGCGCTGGGCGCCCTCGTCCCACGCCGCCTCCCGCATCTCGCAGCGGAGGCGCACGTGGGGGAGCACGCCCTGCTCCTCGGCGACCCGGCGGAGGTAGGCGTGGATCTCGGCCTGCGGCGAGAAGGTGGAGCTCCACTCGGGGTTGGGCGCGAAGGAGAACGAGTAGAGGTGGCTGGGCACGTCGCAGGCGCAGCCGGGATAGGAGTTGTCGCGCCAGGTGCCGCCGACGTCGCCGCCGCGCTCGAGGACGACGAAGTCGCGGTTCCCCTCCCGCAGGAGTCGGACCGCCATGGCCAGGCCCGAGAAGCCGCTGCCCACGATGGCGACGTCGACCTCCACGGGCCGGGGGGGCGCCGCCGCCGGGGCGGGGGAGTGGTCCAGGGTGGTCATGCCGCCGGGTCCTCCAGGCCATCCATGTTACGCTTCCGTAGGTTACACGAGCGTAGGCTACGGTGGCGTAATATGTCAAGCGTGACGATGCGGATGAGCGGCTCCGAGCGGCGCGAGCAGATCCTCGGCGTGACCCGGGCGATGGTGGGCGAGCGCGGCTTCCACGCCGTCTCCATCGAGGCGGTGGCCCGGGCGGCGGGGATCACCCGCCCGATCGTCTACGAGCACTTCGAGAGCCTCGGCGGCCTGCTCAACGCCCTGGTCCGGCGCGAGAGCGCCCGGGCCCTGACCCAGATCTCGGCGGCGCTCCCCGCCACCCTCGGCACCGGCGACCCCGGTGAGCAGCTGCTGGTGGCCCTGCGGGGCTACCTCGACGCGGTGCGGTCGGACCCGATCACCTGGCGGCTGGTGCTGATGCCGCCCGAGGGCGCTCCCGAGCTGCTCCGGGAGCACATCGCGGCGGGGCGCGCGATGGTGGTGGCGCGGCTCGCCGAGGCGGTGCGCCCCGGGTTCGGCCCGGGCGGCGAGTCGCCCGACCCCGAGCTCACCGCCCGGATGGTGTCGGCGCTCGCCGACGAGGTGGCGCGGCTGCTGCTGACCGACCCCGAGCGGTATCCCGTCGAGCGCATCCTCGCCCAGACGCGGTGGCTCCTCGACCAGCTGGCCGGATCGCGTGCTCGGTGAGCGGTGACAGCCGGGGACCCCACTGGCATCATCCACGGACATGAGCGACTCCGAGACCCGCATCTGCTACCTGTGCAGGAAGCCCACGCCCGCCGCGGACCGCCGCTGCGCGCACTGCGGCGCGATCCTCATCCGCCCGGGAGCCGCACCGAGCTGACCACCGGAGGGGAGCGGGCGCCGCGGCGTCAGGCCTGGGAGCGGAGCGCCCGGTAGCGTCGGATGAGCGCGTTCGTCGACGAGTCGTGCGACAGGTCGGGCGGGTCCGGGCTCTGCAGCTCGCCGAGGATGCGGACCGCCAGCACCTTGCCGAGCTCGACCCCCCACTGATCGAACGAGTCGATCCCCCAGATGACGCCCTGGGTGAACACGCTGTGCTCGTACAGCGCGACCAGCGAGCCGAGCAGCCGGGGGGTCAGCCGCTCCGCGAGCAGGACGTTGCTCGGCCGGTTCCCCTCCATGACCCGGTGGGGCACCACCCGCTCGGGGGACCCCTCGGCGCGCACCTGGTCCGCGGTCCTGCCGAAGGCGAGCGCCTCCGCCTGCGCGAAGACGTTCGAGGAGAGCACGTCGTGGTGCTCACCCAGGGGGTTGAGGCTCCGGCCGAAGCCGATGAGGTCGACGGGGACGAGGGTCGTGCCCTGGTGGATGAGCTGGTAGAAGCTGTGCTGGCCGTTGGTGCCGGGCTCTCCCCAGTACACGGCGCCGGTGTCGTAGTCGACGGGGAGGCCCTCGAGGGTGACGTGCTTGCCGTTCGACTCCATCGTGAGCTGCTGAAGGTAGGCGGGGAAGCGCTTCAGGTACTGGTCGTAGGGCAGCACCGCGACGGTCTGAGCGCCGAAGAGGTCGCGGTACCACACCCCGAGCAGCGCCATCAGGACGGGCAGGTTCTCGCCGAGCGGGGCGGCGCGGAAGTGCTCGTCCATGTCGTGGAAGCCGGCGAGCAGCTCGCGGAAGCGGTCCGGGCCGACGGCGATCATGGTGGAGAGGCCGATGGCCGAGTCCATCGAGTAGCGGCCTCCCACCCAGTCCCAGAAGCCGAACATGTTGGCGGTGTCGATGCCGAAGGCCGCGACCCGTTCCGCGTTGGTCGACACCGCGACGAAGTGGCGGGCGACCGCGGATTCGTCGCCGAGCTGGTCGACCACCCAGCGCCGCGCCGAGGTGGCGTTGGTCAGCGTCTCCAGGGTGCCGAAGGTCTTCGAGGAGATGATGAAGAGGGTCTCCTCCGCGGCCAGGCCACGGGTCGCCTCCACCAGGTCGGTGGCGTCGACGTTGGAGACGAAGCGAAAGCCCAGGTCCCGGTCGGAGTAGTGGCGCAGCGCCTCGTAGGCCATCACCGGGCCCAGGTCGGATCCGCCGATGCCCACGTTGACGACGGTGCGGATCCGCCTGCCGGTGTGGCCGGTCCAGCGGCCCGAGCGCACCGCGTCGGCGAGCGCGCTCATCCGGTCGAGGACCTGGTGCACCTCGGCGACCACGTCGACCCCGTCGACCACCAGCGTGCGCTCGCGGGGCATCCGCAGGGCGACGTGGAGAGCGGGGCGATCCTCCGACACGTTGATGTGCTCGCCGCGGAACATCATCTCGCGCCTCTCCGGCAGCCCCGACTCCTCGGCGAGCGCGAGCATGAGGCGGATGGTCTCGTCGGTGACGCGGTTCTTCGAGTAGTCCAGGTGGATCCCGGCGGCCTCCGCGGTGAGACGCTCGCCGCGGTCCGGGTCGGCGGCGAACAGGTCGCGGAGGTGGCGGCCGGCGATCTCGGCGTGGTGCCGCTCGAGCGCCCTCCACGCGGCGCGCTCCCGCAGCGGTGCGAGGGTCATGGCAGGCACTCCTCGTGGCGGTGTGACGGCTCCGGGCGTGTCGCATTGTGCACCGCCCGCCCGCCGGCGGTGTGGTGAGTCCGGTTTCTACGGTCAGTGGAGCTCCAGCATCGCTCTGCGGCGACAGGCTCGACGTTGCGGCCACATTCGACTGGAACACGGGCGCGACGGGACGGGCAGCCCCGTCCGAGCTCGCCGGCGGGCGCGCGCCGAGCCGATCGGCGACAATGCCCACGCATGGAGAAGGAGGGCGTACCCCAGGGATCGGCCGTGCTCGGCGTTCCGCGGTTGCGCGGTGTGATCCACCAGTACGCCTTCTTCGCGGCGCTGCTCGTCGGCGCCACCCTGATCATCCTCGCCTCGTCGGGGCGCGCGCGGACGGCGGTGGCCATCTACGCCGCCGGCCTCGCCGGATGCCTGGGGACCAGCGCCCTGTATCACCGCGGACGCTGGTCGCCGCGGGTCAGGGCATGGCTGTGCCGCCTCGACCACTCGATGATCTTCGTCCTCATCGCCGGCACCTACACGCCGGTCTGCATGCTCGCCCTCTCCGGGACGCTGGCGACGGCGATGCTCGTCACCGTGTGGGTGGGTGCCGTCCTGGGCATCGTCATGACGCTGGTGTGGTGGCAACCCCCGGCGATCGCCGAGGTGCTCCCCTACATCGTGCTCGGATGGGTGGCGGTCGCCGCCCTGCCCCAGCTCGGCGAGGCGCTGGGGTGGTTGGCCCTCCTCCTGCTCTTCGCCGGAGGCGCCCTCTACACCGTGGGCGCCGTCATCTACGGGCTCGAGCGTCCCGATCCCTTCCCCGCGGTGTTCGGATACCACGAGGTGTTCCACTGCCTCACCATCGCGGCGGCCGGCGCTCACCTCGCGGTGGTGACGCTTCTCCTGACCCGGGCGTAGCCGGCTGGGCGGCGCTCAGCTCCGGCAGCCCCGGCAGAGGTAACCGCCCGACAGGAAGTACTCCACGGGCAGCACCCGCTCGCACCACGCGCACCTGCGGTAGTGCTTCTCACAGTGCTCGCCGGGATCGAGGATGGTCCGGCAGACGCGGCAGCGGTTGTAACGGTCGAGGTCATGCATCATCGGCGTGTCGGAAACAGCATTCCCGACCGCCACCGGCGGCAAACCGGCTATGCGGGGGCGGGGGCGGACACCGAGCTCAGCAGCTCTGCGACCGGACGGCAGAACTCGTCGTTGTCCCAGTAGTCGTGGGCCGGCAGGCCGCCACCGTCGCTGACGTTGTCCACGTTGTCGACCCTGACGTCCTGCACCGGGATCGACCGCAGCTCGCCGGTGTCCGGGTCGTAGCTGGCGAACAGTCCGGGGGCGTCGGCGGGAAGCGGCTGGCCGACCCGCCACGCCGGCGGTGGCGCGAGCGGGTCGGCGACGGCATCGCGCTCGTCGTAGAAGTTGAGCCAGGGGCCGCGCAGCGACCGCAGGTTCGCCCCGTCGGCCCCCCAGCCGAGCAGGTCGACGTACTTGCGCAGCGGGCTGCCCGCGGTCACCAGGGCGGCGACGCCGTCGAAGAGCACCGGCGGCAGCTGGGCGAGCACGTCGAAGGCGACGACGGTGCCGTTGCTGAGGCTGTTCACCACCACCCGCGAGACGTCGGCACGGAGGAGGAGGCGGGTCAGCGCGTCCCGCACGAAGGCGCGCACCCGCTCGCGCAGCTCGTTGCGGGCCGCGTAGGCGGCGACGTCGTCCTCGACCTGGCGGAGGAAGCCGGGGAGCCCGGTGGGCCGGGGAGGCGCGCCGGGCGGCGGTGTGCGGCGCAGGAACCCGGGAAGGAGGTGGTGCTGCACCGGGTGCACGTCGGTGCGGACCTGCAGCGACGGCCGGGCGGACGGCGCACCGTCGCCCGGGCCTCGGTGTCCGATCAGCGCTCCGATGTCGCGAACCGCCAGACGCACGAGCCCGGAGACGGTCGCGTAGTGGGTGATCGAGGACAGGCCGAGCGCGGCCGCGTCGATGAGCGCCGCCGGGTCCGGCCCCTCCTCCTCGAGGTGCGAGTACACCAGGGCGACGTGGGCGACGCCCTGGTCGACCCTGGACAGCCTCTGCCAGTCCGCCGGGGCGTCGGTGCGCCACCGTCCGCCGGCGGTGAGCAGCCGGCCGAGGCGCTCGAGCCCCGGCTCGATCGCATGGCTCTGGGGCGGCCAGGTGCTCTGCACGTAGACGGGCCCACGCTCGCGGTTCGGATCGTCTCCGAGCGCGTTCCCGAGCGTGCCGCGGAGCCGCTCGTGGAGGTCGTCGGCGTAGCCGGGGACCCCGTCCGCGGGCGGCTGCTGGAACCCGGTGCCGTGGATGGAGAGGAGGCAGGTGAGCGCCATCGCGAGGTGCCATCGTATCCGCCCCACCGGGGCTGTGTCCGTCGCGCGGACGGCGCCACGCCGGTTCCTCGGGAGCGATCCCGGCTGAAACGTTCGCGGGGGCGTGGGATGATCGGCGCATGACCACCGCCACCGCCCTCACCCTCGACCGTGGTACCCACGACAGCGCCGAGGAGGGCGCCTGCCTCCTCGAGCTGGTGAGCCTGCTCGCCGGCGAGGAGTTCAGCGACGCGCCCCGATGCGTCTCACCGGTGCTCGCCAACGCCGGCCGGGCCTGGAACGACTCGCTCGGCGACGAGGAGCGGCAGCGCCTGCTCGGGTACGCGGACCGGCTCCTCGGCACCGCCGAGGCTCCCGCCGACGACGCCTGGAGGAGCTGGGTGGCCCTGGACTGGCTGGTGCGCGTCTGCGCCGCCGGCTGGCTCGACGCCGCGGGGCTCGCCGCCGCCGCGGCCGCCCACCGGGCGCTGCCCCCGCTGGTCGACCG
>JAQBPH010000363.1:0-5843 GCA_028287625.1 Chloroflexota bacterium
AGTACAGGACGTACGCGCCCGCGGTCCAGGTGGCGGCGAAGAGGCGCAGCCTGTCCGGCCGCCCCGGGCCCACGCGCAGCGCCCAGAGCAGCAGGTCGCCGAGCATCCCCATCGCGACGGCGAGCCCGGCGAGCACGCCGATGTGGTCGACCGCGGTGACCAGGAAGCCGCTGACCCCCAGGATCACGGTGAGCGATCCCCGGGGCAGGCGCAGGTGGGCGAGCAGCAGCAGCACCAGCCCGGCGAGCAGGCCGGTCTGCACCAGGATGCCGAGGATCCCGAGCTGCATCTCGCGGGGGCGCACCCCCAGGACCGCGACCGGGGCGTCGCCCGCCGACCACAGGTTGCTGAGGGGGTGGTCGAACTGGGTGAGGTAGGTGAGCACGCTGAGCAGCAGGGCCGCCGAGATCACCGCCGGCCACGAGGCACGGCCCCGCTCGGTGCGCCAGGCGACCCGCAGCGGCCCGCTGACGATCAGCCCGGTGCTGATGGTGAGGAGCACGTGCGGCGGGCTGATCAGGCCGTTGGTGCCGGTCTCGATGCCGAGGAGGGTGTGCCACACGCCGTCGGCGGCGCCGGAGGCGGCGAAGAGCCCGCAGCCGGTGAGGGAGAGCCCGTAGCCGCTGGCCCGGTCCCAGGGCAGCCCCCGGGCGAGCCGGCTGCGGCGGAGCAGCAGGAGGTAGGCGGCGGTGGCGACCATCCCCGAGTAGAGGACGGCGTGCCAGGGAGTGAGGAAGGACTCGAAGAGGCGAAGGTGCGAGTGGGCCCAGATGTCGAGGTAGCCGCCGCCCACCACCCAGCAGCAGAGCGCCGCGAGCGTCCAGTCGGCGGCCCCGGCGGCCGCGGTGGCGCCGGCTGCGGGGCCTGCCGCCGCGGAGTGGAGAGCCGATCTCTCCGCGGTGACCGTCGCCATGCTCTCTCTCCCGCGCGTCTGCCGTCGATGGGCGGGCCCCGTCCCTCCAGTGTACGGGGGGACGAGCAGCAGACCGCGGCTCAGCCGGCGGGGAGCGAGCGGTACTCTCGCCTCCCGATCCATGCAGCGGAGGGAGAGCCATGCGCGCGGAGGAGATCCTCGGCCAGGTGCGAGACACCCTGACCGTCCGCCAGGTCTTCGGCGAGCCCTACGAGCGCGACGGCGTCCTCGTCGTGCCGGTGGCGCGGGTGGCGGGCGGGGCGGGAGGCGGTGGCGGCGGCAACCCGACCGAGGGCGGCAGCGGAGGCGGCTTCGCCCTCGAGGCGCGCCCCGTCGGCGTCTACGTGGTCCGCGACGGCGAGGTGAGCTGGCGGCCGGCGGTGGACGTCACCCGCATC
Source organism: Chloroflexota bacterium (assembly GCA_028287625.1). Lineage (GTDB taxonomy): Bacteria > Chloroflexota > Dormibacteria > Aeolococcales > Aeolococcaceae > CF-96. The sequence goes on from JAQBPH010000363.1 coordinate 1,312, forward strand.
GCCCTCGGTGGCCAGCTGGTGGCCATCGTCGCCCTGCTGGTGGCGCGGAGCGTCATCCGCCGCCTGGCGAGGCGCTGAGGGTCAGGACACCCCGCAAGGCTCGGGGACCAGGTCGGTCGCGGGCATCCAGTCGAGCCGGCCGCCGTCCTCGAGCTCGCGCACCGCGGGCACCGGGTCGGGATCGGTGAAGACGCTCCGGTTGCCCTCCGGCATGGCCGTCGCGTCCACGAGCCAGTAGGTGGCCTCGAGGGCGATGCCCGTGGGATCGGTGAAGTAGATGGAGTGGGCGAAGCCGTGGTCGATCTCCTCGGTGACCTCGACACCGGCCTCCTGGAGCCGGGCCCGCAGCTCGAGCAGCGCCTCCTGGTCGGGGAGGTTGAACGACAGGTGGTCGAACTGGAGCGGCTGCTCCACCCGCCAGCCCGCGGGCTTGCAGAAGGTGTCCATGCCCTGCCACTCGAAGAAGGCCACGCAGTTGCCCGGGGCGATCTCGAAGAAGTAGTGGCGCATCGGCCCCGCCATCAGGGTGGCGACGAGCCGCATGCCCAGCACCCCGTGGTAGAACCGGACGGTCGCGTCCATGTCCGGGGTGATCAGCGCGAGGTGGTTGACCCCTCGCCAGGGTGGCCGCGGCATATCCTGGATCGCTGCGGCGGCGGTCCTCGTGCTCCCGTCGCTGACGGCCATGGCGGTCCCTCCGAAGCGTGGCTCTCCGCGTCCAGGCTACCGCCGATCGGGGAGGGAGTGAGCCCTGGGCACGGCGCCCAGGGCTCCTCAGGGGGGGGCGTTGACTGATACGGCGCCGCCCGCCGGATGGATCAGCGCGTCAGCGCACGGCGTCCGCGGCGCGGGCGAGAGCGTCGCGGTCGAGCACCCGGATGAGCCGCAGATCGGTCTCGATGATGCCGTTGCCACGCAGCTCGCCGAGCGCCCGGGTCACCACCTCGCGCGCGGTCCCCACCGCGTCGGCGAGGCGCCCGTGGCTGATGCGCACCGCGATGCCCTCGTCGGAGCTCTGCTCCGCGAGCTCGAGGAGATGCCGCGCCACCCGCGCGGTCACGGGGCGCACGGTGCCGTCGACGAGCCGGCAGGTGGCGTCGACGGCCTGCTCGGCGAGGTGCTCGGCGAGCGCCCACCCCAGCTCGGGCCGCCGGATCACCAGGTTGCGCAGGCTCTCCAGGGAGAGCACCGCCAGGGTCGCGTCGTTCAGCGCCTCGGCGCCGTGGTTGTCGCTGCCGCTCAGCACCGAGTTGACCCCGACCAGGTCGCCTGGGCGCGCATACCCGGTGGTCACCCGGTGTCCCGAGGTCGTCCAGGTGAACACGCGCACCACACCCTTGATGACGGCGAGCGCCTGACCGGGGCGGTCGTGGCCGAGGAGCTGCGTCCCCGCCGGGGCCACGATCAGCGCGGCGCCGTCGATGAGCTCCTGGAGGGCGCGCTGCCAGGGGGTGGAGGTGGACCGTGGCTCCCACGGATTGCCGCCGATGGGCATGGGTCTCCGGCTGACGAGGGTGATCAACTGCCAGTCCTGCATACGAGCGGAAGCGGTCTGCCAGTCCACTGTCGCAGTCGGGCTCGCTGTCGTCTTCGCCTGGCCGGGTGAAATCGGGCCGACAATCCGGATGGTCGTGCTCGTCCCTTCGGGCTCATCCGGGATGATGAGGACCGCCACCCGATCGGGTGGGCGACGGGCGGCTGTGAGTCGAGTCACACCGCCTCTGCCCTCCCGCTACGCTGGTTTCCGACTGTCAGGAAAGGGGAAGGCAGGACATGGTGGACCTCGGTGACCGCGACTTTCGCGAACAGGTCGAGTCGCTCTACTGGATCTCGGTGGAGATCGCCGCACTCCATGAGCCGCCCGCGGTGTACGACTGCGCCCTCAGCCGCTGTCTCGAGCTCACCTCGTCGCAGTTCGGCTTCATCGCGCTGGTGAGCCGCAACCGGGAGCACCTCGACATGGTCGCGGTCAAAGGCTTCGAGCCGGCGCCCGGGTTCTACGACAACTACCGGGTCATGCCGCTGCGCCGCAGCGTCTTCGGCGCCGCCGTCATCGACGAGCGTCCCACCATCTCCAACGATGTCGACCGCGACCCGCTGCGGGTGGGTCAGCCCCCCGGGCATCCGCTTGTACGCACCTTTCTCGGCGTCCCGCTGCGGGTGGGATCCGAGGTGATCGGCATGAGCGGCGTCGCCAACAAGCCGGGCGGCTACGACGCCGGGGACGAGCGGTTGCTCGCCACCTTCGCCAACCAGGTGGCGGTGGCCATTGACAACGCGCGTCTGTACGAGCGCCAGCGGGAGATGATCGACGGGCTGCAGCAGCTGCACGCGCGGCTCGACGACTTGGAGAGGGAGCGGCTGCTTGCGCAGGAGCGGGCGCGCATCGCCTCGGGACTCCACGACCACATCGGGCAGAGCATCTTCGGCATCGGGCTCAAGCTCAACTCGCTGCTGGAGAAGAGCCTCGACCCTCCCGTCGCCCAGACCGTGCGCGAGGTGCGCGACCTGACCATCGAGTGCGCCGACGAGTTGCGACAGGTGGTCTTTCACCTCGCCGACCGCAACCGGAAGGATGGTGATCTCGGCGCCGCCATCGGTTCGCTGCTGCGCGAGCTCGAGCGCGCCCACGGGCTCGACGTCGACCTCAGCGTCAGCGGCGTCTCCGGCCCCGGTGTGGAGGCGGTCGCCGACCTGCTCCTCTCCGTGATCAACGAGGCGCTGGGCAACGTGGTGAAGCACGCGGACGCGAGCCGCGTGCATGTGAGCCTCCGCCACGGGCCCGACCACGTCGACCTGGCCATCCAGGACGACGGCGCCGGCGCCCCGGACACCACGCTGGAGAGCTACCAGGACAGCTACCTGCACTACGGGCTGCGCACCCTCCGCCGTCGCGTCGAGGAGGCGGGCGGCACGTTCGAGGTGCGCAACGGCGAGGAGGGCGGGCTCACCCTGCGGGTGCACCTTCCGCTGCGGCGCGAGGGCACATGATCCGCATCGTCCTGGTCGACGACCACGAGATCGTCCGCGAGGGGCTGCGCGCCATGCTCCAGGCCGAGCCCGACTTCGAGATCGTCGGAGAGGCCGGCTCGGCGGACAGGCTCGACGAGCTGGTGGAGCGCACCCGCCCCGACGTCGTCCTGCTCGACGTCCGCCTGCCCGGCGTCGGCGGTCCCGAGGCGTGCCGGCGCCTGGGCCGCAGCCACCCCGACGTGAAGGTGATCATCCTCACCGTTTACACCGACCACGACCTGGTCGACGAGGCGATCCGCGCCGGCGCCCGCGGCTACGTGGTCAAGGACATCGACCGCCTCGACCTCAAGCGCAGCATCCGCGCGGTGCACCGCGGCGACGCGGCGATCGCCCCCGAGGTGGCCGGCGACATGCTCACCCGCATGCGCGGCCGCGGTGGGGCCGCCGCCACTGCGCGCCCGGCGCTCAACGAGACGCAGACGCGCATCCTGCGGCTGATGAGCGACGGCCTCTCCAACAGCGAGATCGCCGGCCGCGTGCACCTCAGCGAGAACACGGTGAAGACCCACGTCCAGGAGATCTTCCGAAGGCTGGAGGTGCGAAACCGCGTCGAGGCGGCGATGCGTGCCACCCGTGAGGGTCTCATCTAGCCCCGGTCTAGCGGGGCCGCGGCGCGCGCGCAGCCGACGCGGCGGGGAGCCGTGACGGCCCCCCGCCCGCGCTGCGGGGATCAGGCCGGAGGGCGGTCACCCGGCTCGTGCTTCTGCTCCCACTCCTCGGGCTTGCCGAGGGGGCCGGTGCCCGCCGGGAAGCCGGGCTCGTGGTCGCCCCAGCGCCGCATGCTCTCGAGCTCCTCCGGGCCCTTCTCGGCGGTCTCGCTCCCCTCGTCGGAGGGCGGAGTGACCTGGCGGTCATGCGGTTCGTGCTTGGGTTCCCACTCCTCGGGCTTGCCCAGGGGGCCGGTGCCCGCCGGGAAGCCGGGCTCGTGGTCGCCCCAGCGCCGCATGCTCTCGAGATCCTTCTCGCCGTGGAAGGCGGTCTCGGTGCTCTCGGCGTCCGGGTTCGGGGTGGTCGGCTCAGCCATCACGTTCCTCCACTCGGGACGATCCACGGAGGTGGCCGTCCTGCCGTCAGTCCCTGCCCGGGGTGGGGAGCCACGAAACCGAGTGAACCGGGTTCCCGGCGCGGTCAGACGAGACTGAAGTTCCGCAGCAGCTCGACCATGGTGTGGGCGATGCGCGCCGCCTTGGCGTCGTCCACGACGGTGGGGTCGAGATCGGGGACGTATCGCGCCACCCCGGCGGGATCCTCGTTGACCAGATAGCGCACCAGGGCGTGTCCGATCAGGGCGGCGGTGGTGTCGTCGAGCTCCTCGGACGGCATGCGCGTCCTCCCTGTGGTGCCCGCGTTGTTCGGGCTCTTGGATATGAAGGCTACCCCGCGGTGGTGAACCCGTGACGTGTCGCGGCGAGATCGCTCCGGATGAGCGGATGACCGACCGCGGGGGGACGAACATTACAGATATGTTATGATGTTGAAGGAGGCATGTTCTTCCCTCT
>JAQBPH010000389.1:0-3754 GCA_028287625.1 Chloroflexota bacterium
GACCTCCCCGTGCTCGCCGCGGCCGAGGACACCGCGGCCGGCTGGCCGGGGGTGGTGGCGATCAGCAACAGCTTCGGCGTCGGCGAGCAGCCGGCCGAGCTCGGCTGGGACCGGCACTTCCACCATCCGGGCGTCGCCATCGTCGCCGCCTCGGGTGACAGCGGCTTCGGCACCTTCTACACGGCGACCTCCCCCTACGTCACCGCCGTGGGCGGCACCAACCTGCAGGCCGCCTCCAACTCCCGCGGCTGGACCGAGACGGCCTGGTCGGGCTCGGGCAGCGGCTGCAGCGGCTACGAGCCCAAGCCCGCCTGGCAGCACGACAGCGGCTGCGCCAGGCGCACCAGCGCCGACGTCGCCGCGGTCGCCGACCCCGCCACCGGCGTGACCGTGTACGACACCTACCAGTCGAGCGGATGGTTGACCGCCGGCGGCACCAGCGCCGCCGCCCCGATCATCGCCGCCGCCTTCGTGCTCGCCGGCAACGCCACCAGCGCGGGCCCGGGGTACCCCTACGCTCACACTGGCGGCCTCAACGACATCACCTCGGGGAGCAACGGCCTCCTCTGCCTCGCCGGCTACCTGTGCACCGCCGGTGCGGGATACGACGGTCCCACCGGGCTGGGGTCGCCGAGGGGCACCAGCGCCTTCTAGCCTGGCCAGCCCTCCCCACACACGAGGAGACTCACAGCTCCCAGCGATGCTCCGAGTCCGGGCTGTCGAGCCAGATGTGCTGGCGCCGGTCGGGAGCGACGGTGATCCCGTAGCGGTCCATGGCCGGCTTGCCCAGGCGCAGATAACGCTCCCAGTTGCGCTCGACCATGTCCCAGAGCCGGCGCGGACCGCCCTGGTGGACGAGGGGTTGTGAGCGCATCACCACCCTGGCCCACGACCCGTCGGGGGCGGCCACCGCGGGCGTTCTCGGCTCTCCTTCGGGGCCGTCGAACCAGCACCACTCCCAGGTCGCGGTCTCGTCGAGTCGAAGCAGGAAATGGGGGGGCATGCTGGGCTCGCTGACGTCCAGCATGTAGGGCGGGATCGTGCAGGGGCGCGGGTCACCCTCGGTCCTCTCGGCCGCCGTCAGCAGGTCGGCTCGCGTCATCGACGACGTCGGCTCGACGGGGGCTGACCTGCCGACGCGCATCGGCATGAAGGCAGCGCCATCGCGGTCCAGACGCCCGCTCAGGGAACCGTCCTCTGCGCGCCGCAGGGCGACCAGGCCCGATGGATCGAAGCGCCCGCCGTTCAGTGGCGTCACGATCGCGCCACCGATCTGAAGCTGATCGATCCAGGCTTCGGGGATGCGTGGCACCGAGCAGGTGGCGATGACCCGGTCGTAGGGCGCGCGCGAGGGGTATCCGTCCCAGCCGTCGGCGACTGCGAGCGTGGGGATGTAGGCGCACTCGGCGAGCCGCTTCTGCGCCACCTCCACCAGCTCGGGGTCGATGTCGATGCTGATCACCCGGCGGGAGCCCAGACGCTCACAGAGCAGGGCGGCGTTGTAGCCACTGCCGGTCCCGACCTCCAGCACGGTGTTCTCATCCTGCACATCGAGCAGTTCGAGAAACCGCGCCATCGCGCCTGGGCTGCTGCTCGACGACCGTCGCTCACCGTCGTCGACGATGATGAGCAGTCGGTCCGAGTACACGAGGTCGAGCCAGCGCCCAGGGTCACTGTCACTGTCCAGCAGAACCCGCCCGTCGGACCCCTTCTCCTCCGGAGGCCAGCAGGCGACGAAACCCGGCACGAACACGTGGCGCGGCACGCGCTCGAACACGGCCCTCCATGTGGGATCCAGGTTGAGCGCTTCCACCATCCGAGAACGCAGCGCAGCCGCGTCGACACTCACCTGACCGGATCCATCGGCGGGCATCCAGGGATCTGGCCGTCCCCATTCGGTGGACAGGGCTGGCATCGCGGATCACATTTGGGATCGCAGGCGGCCCGCAGGACGAAGCGTGATCGCAGCTCCCTCCGCGTCTGCGCCGCAGACTCATTGACCGCTCGCAACGCCGCGTTACGCACATTTCCCAGCACCAGCCAGCGCGCGAACACGCACGGAATCACGTCACCGCTGGGCGTGACCGCCAGCGTGCCGTCAGCGCACTTCCCACAGAGCTGTTCGACGCTCGGCGTCTGGTTGCGCACACCACGACCCACCAGGCGCAGCCGGTCCACACTGACGCTGGTGACACCCAGGCTCTCCAGCTCGGCGACGGCCCCGGCGACGTCTTGGCCGTCGTCCACGTCCACCAGGCCAACGCGCAGCGGGATACCGCGCCGCAGCGCTTCGCGGGCGTTGGCCAGCGTCCGGTCGTGGCTGTGGCGGTCCGTGATCGCATCGTGCTGTGCGGCGTCCGGGGAGTAGTACGACGTCGCCAGACGGACGCCGGGTCGCTCGAAGACGGCCCAGAGCGAATCCGTCACCCTGACAAGGTTCGAGTACACCTCGACCGCCAACCCCCGTCCGAGCGCGTGCTGGATCAGCTCGGCAAGGTCCGGGTGCAATGTGGGCTCTCCCCCGATGAACTGAACATCGCTGACGCCGATGTCCGCGGCTTCGTCCAGCACCCTGCGCCAGTCGCCGGTCATCATGCTGTCGTGGCCCTTGTCAGGCCCCGATTCCGAGTAGCAGTGGCGGCACCGAAGCTGACAGCGGCCCGTGATCTCCAGCCACAGGAAGCGCAGTCGTTCAGCAGTGGCTACAGCCATCATCGGCACCTCCCTCAGCCTGTGGCGCCGGACGTTCGACACGGGCCCCCGCTGACGTGGAGTCCCTGAGTTGCTCGATCGCCAGCCCGTCGGCGCGGGACGGCTCGACTGTCCCGACGAGGAGATGCTCCATTCCCTCCAAGCCGCCGGCGACCACCGCGGCGGGGAGGCTGGCGGCTCTGAAGGCCGTCCAGCTGCAGAAGGTCCGGCGCTTCATGTCCGGGGGCCAGCTTGCCACAGCCGCGGCGATCCGTGCGCTCAGCTCACCTCGATGACGCGCCTCCTCGCGCGCCACCCGCTCGGCCATCCGTGCAGCCCTGGCCGCGAGCCGGAGACAGTCCCTCAGTACCTCCTGACTCGTCCGCCACCCGCCGGTCGCCACACGCGGGACGCCGTCGTCGCAGAAGTGGCTGCGTGTGCCGGCGACGGCGCCGTCGACGGCAGAGCGGCGCACGCTCATGGCGCAGCCATCCTCGTCACAGGGCGCCGATGCACCTCCGGCCGCTCCACTCCGCGGCCGATCACCGCCGCAGTGCAGCCGGCGGTCTCGCAGAGCAGGCAGATGCCGTCGCGGCCCCGGGTGGCAACGTCGAGCGCGCCCATCGACCAGCTGCAGCAGACACACACCGGGACCTTCACAGCATCAGCAGGTGGGCAGCCGCTTTCGAGGTCGCGCTGAGGAGCAGAGGGCAGACCCGTGCCAGAGGCCACCCCGCCTCACCGACGCGGGCGATGTCCTCTGGCGCAGTGGACCTGGACAGCGTCACGGTGCCTCTGGCGGGTGCGCTGGGAGCGCAACGGTGGCCCGCTGCTGACGTGCGGCGCGGTGCTCCGCCCTCAGCCTGCGCCGTTCCGTCCGTCTGATCTCCCGCTCCTCGCGCTTCTCGGCCGCATCGAGCGTTCTGAGCAACTTGGACTTCGTGGTGCGCATGGGCTCTGGACTCCCTCTGGCAATCGCAGGTGCGGTGCATTGCAAGGTAGGCTCGCCCCCGGTGGCAGCTCTTGCACGGCCATCGATTGGTACGGGTGTACCACTCGCGAG
>JAQBPH010000397.1:0-2978 GCA_028287625.1 Chloroflexota bacterium
GCGAGCTCGTACCAGTGATGGCGGCCCCCGGCAACGGTCGCGCCGTCCCCGCCGGGGCGCACCGGGAAGCCGAGCACCGGCCGCTGGCCGCCGCTCGGTCCTGTGGTCGGCTGCGCGCCATCCGGCATGGCTGGGATGCTACCGGGTGTGCCTCGGTGTGGCGCACCCCGGCCACACGGTAGACCTGACGCGGCCTCGACGACCCCGCGGTGCGCCACCGCCTGTGGCTGGCGCTGCAGGCGCAGCGGCTGCTCACCTGACCCCGGCGGCGCCGGGTCAGCCGAAGATCGAGGCGAAGGCGGAGGCGCTCAGCGGCGGCCGCGCCGCCACCGCCAGGTTCTCCTCGACGTGCTCGACCCGGCTCATCCCCACCAGGGCGGTGGTCAGCCCCGGTGCCGAGCGGGTGAACTGGAGCGCGCTCTGGGCGTCGGTGGGACCGCCGAGCACCTCGCGCAGCGCCGCGGGGAGCCGGCCGATCACCCGGGACTGGAGCAGCGAGGCGCTCGCCATCACCGTCATGCCGCGCTCGGCGGCGGCGGCCAGCAGTGGGACGGCCCCGGTGGCGGTGGCCTGCGTGGGCTTCGCCGCGGCCTCGGGCATGGCCAGGTTCAGAGGCAGCTGCAGGGCGCGGAAGTGGTGACCGTCGCCGGCGACCTCGATGGCGCAGCCCACCAGCTCCTCCAGGGAGAGATGGCCGGGCGAGCCCGGCTCGGCGCGCAGGCCGTCCCAGGTGGCCACCCCGTAGACGCCCACCTCGCCGGCGTCGACCGCGGCCTCGAGGGTGGCGAAGGCGTCGCGGATGCGGCGGAGGAACTCCGGACGGGCCACCTCGCCGAGCTGGGTCTCGGGGTTGTGGAGGTAGTGGATGTCGATGCACTCGACGCCGAGGTTGCGCCGGCTGGTGGCGAGCTGGTGCCGCAGGTACGCCGGGGTCATGCAGTGGCAGCCGGCGACGATGTCCTCGGCGGCGATCACGCCGGGGTCGAGCAGGGCGTCGGCGACCCAGCCCCGCATCCCGCCGGGATGGCCGCTCTCGCCGCTGAGGAAGCCGCCCTTGCTGGCCACGACCACGGCGCCGCGCTCGATCCGGCCGGCCTCGACCAGGGCGGCGAGGGTGGCGCCGACGATCCGCTCGCTGCGCTGGTACCGGTAGTTGACCGCGGTGTCGACGACGTTGCAGCCGAGCTCCAGCGCCCGCGCCATGGCGGCGGCGTAGCCGGCGTCGGTGGCGTCGTCGTCGCCGCCGAGGTAGGTGCCCAGGCCCACCGAGGAGAGGGTGAGGCCACCCCCCTGGCGCCAGTGGCCGGGGGCGGCGGGGCGGGCCGCCGCGTGCGCCGCGGTGGCCTCGGCGGTGGCGCGGCCGGGGAGCATCCCGTTCACTTCTGGGTGGTGGCGCCCTGCTCGGCCTCGCGGGCGAGCATGAACAGCAGGTCCGAGCAGCGGTTGAGGTAGCGGAGCACCTCGGCGTTCTCGAGCTCGCCGGCACGGTGCAGCGCCACCGCCCGGCGCTCGGCGCGGCGCACCAGGGTGCGGGCCATGTCCACCGCCGCCGCCGCGGGGGTGCCCCCGGGGATGACGAACGCTCGGGGCAGTGGCACCCGCTCCTCCAGGGCGTGGGTCTCGGTCTCCAGCTCGTCGACCATTGCGGCGTCGACGGTGGGGAAGTGCTTCTCGAGCAGGTGGCGGGTGCCCCGGCCCGTCGCCAGCTCGGCGCCGACGGTGAAGAGCTGGCGCTGGAGGGCGAGCAGCCGCTCGGCCCGCGCCGGGTCGGTCTCGGTGGCGCGCGCCAGCCCGAGCGCGGAGATGGCCTCGTCGAGGGCGCCGTAGGCCTCGGTGTGGAGGTCGTCCTTGGGCACCCGCCCGCCGTAGAGCAGGCTGGTCTCGCCGCCGTCCCCGCCGCGGGTGACGATGCTGCTCACCCGACCCAGCCCCCCTCCCGCGAGGCGCTCATGAAGGTGCCGAAGGGGTCGGGGTTGCCCTTGGCCCGCTCCTCCACCCACTTGGTCGCGGCGAGCGCGGCGGTGGTGGCGTCGCCGACCGCGGTGGTGATCTGGCGGGTCAGCTGGGCGCGCACGTCTCCGGCGGCGAAGATGCCGGGGACGCTGGTCATCATCGAGTACGGATCCGTCAGGTAGTAGCCGCCGGAGTCGTGCTCGACGTGGCGGTCGACCAGCCCGGTGTTGGGCAGGAAGCCGACGAAGATGAAGACGCCGCCGACGTCCAGGGTGCCCTTCTCGCCGGTGTTGACGTCGCGAAGGTGGAGGTGGGTCACCTTGCCGGAGTGGTCGGCGACGTGCACCGGGGTGCCCTCGATGCTCTCCACCACGGTGTTGAGGAGCATGTCGAGCTTGGGCTCCTCCCTGGCCTCCCGGACCAGGATCGGCGAGGCGCGGAACTCGTCGCGGCGGTGGATGAGGGTCACGCGGCTGGCGTAGCGGGTGAGGAACATCGCCTCCTCGACGGCGGCGTCGCCCCCGCCGATCACCGCGAGGTGCTCGCCCTTGAAGAAGGCGCCGTCGCAGACGGCGCAGTAGGAGACGCCGCGGCCGGCGTACTCCTCCTCGCCGGGGACCTCGAGCTTGCGGGGGTTGCCGCCGGAGGTGACGATCACCGCGGCGGCGCGGTACTCGCCGTCGTGGGTCTCCACCACCTTGCTGCCGTCGTCCTCGACGCGGATGCGCTCGACCGGCGAGTAGACCATCTCGGCGCCGAAGCGGGTGGCCTGCTCGATCATCTGGGTGGCGAGCTCGTGGCCGAGGATGCTGACGAACCCCGGGTAGTCCTCGATGAGCTCGGTGTTGAGCAGCTGGCCGCCGGGCGCCTTGCCCTCGATCACCACGGTGCGGACCATGCTTCGGCCGGCGTAGAGGGCCGCGGCGAGCCCGGCGGGGCCGGCGCCGATCACGGCGATGTCGAAGGTGCGGTCGTCCACGGAGCTCCCGGATGGTGCGCGGCGGGCGCGGGTCGGTGGCTGTACC